>SFOH01000019.1 GCA_004552485.1 Bacteroidales bacterium
AGGCACCGGGGGACGTGGAGGTGGTGCTGAACTATATTGAAATTTTCGCCACCATCATCTTCTGCGTGTTTGTGATGAAATATCTGTCCGTGCTGCCGGTGATGAAGCCACTGAAGTACTTCGGCACAAACTCCTACATCGTACTGGGCACGCACGAGATAATTCTGACGCTGATGAAGATGAGTTACAAGCATTTCTTCGGCAAACCCGGTGTATGGGGCGGTCTGGTCATTCTCGCCTGCACAATCGTGCTGCTCGTGCCCGTGATATGGCTGCTCAACAAGAGTTGTCCGACGCTTGTGGGCAAAAACAAACTTTGGATATGAAGAAGAAACGCATAATCATACTGATGCACTACATGGAGCTTGGCGGCGCCGAAATGGCACTGCTCGGACTGCTCCACGCGCTTGATTATGAGAAAGTTGACGTTGACTTGTTCATCTACAGCCACCGCGGCGAACTGATGCCGTTTATTCCCGAGCAGGTGAACATCCTGCCTGAGTTGCCGGCATACGCCGCCATCGAATGTCCCATGAAGCAGGCTCTACTCAAAGGGCATTTAGGCGTTGTCTGCGGGCGTCTCCGCGCCAAACTTGCACATCGCGAGTTCCTGAGACACAACGCCGTGCCTGACGGAGTGCAAGATGCGTCGGTCTTCGGTTATGTCGGGCATTATGTGTCGCCCCGTGTGCCACATATCAGTCCGGAAAAGGAGTATGACCTCGCCGTGAGCTTCCTCACACCCCACAACTTCTGTGCCGACCATGTGAGAGCTGGCCATAAGGTGGCCTGGGAGGCGTTCCCGTCTTTGGCGCGTAAACTCACAGTCATTGAGAACATTCTGCCCGCCGAATACATCCGCCGCCGTGCGCAAGAGCCTATGGCAGAGAACCTTGAACGCGGCGAGCTGATGCTGTTGAGCATCGGACGCTTCACTTATCCGAAGAATTTCGACAACATTCCCGGCATGGCGCGCTTCCTCGTGGAGAATCACAGCATCGACGTGCGCTGGTACGTGATTGGCTACGGCGGCGACGAGGAGCTGATAAGGCGCCGGATCGCGCAGGAAGGCATGGAGCGCCATGTCATAATCATCGGCAAACGCGACAATCCCTATCCCTACATCAACGCTTGCGATATTTATGTGCAACCCTCACGGTATGAGGGCAAAAGCATCACCGTGAGGGAGGCGCAGACGCTGTGCAAACCCGTTGTCATCACGCGTTATCCCACGGCCGCGTCGCAGGTCAATGACGGCGTGAATGGCGTGATATGCGACCTCGACAACGAGGCTGTCGCCGACGCTGTGGAGGCTCTTTTTCGTGACGCAGACCGGCGCCGGGAAATCATCCGCAATCTTCAGCCATCGGACTTCGCCATGCTCTCCGAAGCCGACAAATTACTTTCTATTATACCTTGATTATGAACGAGATACCACACATAATCCATTACTGCTGGTTCGGCCGCAACCCGCTGCCGCAGTGGGCCAAAGCCTATATCGACAGCTGGCGCCGCTATTTCCCGGGCTGGGAGATAAAAGAGTGGAACGAGGACAACTTCGACGTGAACGCCTGTCTGTTCACGCGCCAGGCCTATGCTGCCGGCAAGTATGCCTTTGTCAGCGACTATGCCCGCTTTGCCATACTTCTGCGCGAGGGCGGCGTGTATTTCGACACCGACGTGGAGGTGGTGCGCAGCTTCAGAGACATCCTTGCCGCCGGACCCTTCATGGGTTACGAGACGGACCCCGGCGCGAACGGCCTGCCGTACGGCACCGTCAATCCCGGTCTCGGCCTCGGCGCTGTGCCGGGCATGGAGATTTATCGCGAGATTCTCGACCGCTACGAGAGCATATCGTTCATGGATGAGAACGGCTGGCAGATGGAGGGAACCGTTGTGTATCACACCACTGAAGTCTTTCGCAAGCATGGCCTGCTGCCCGACAAGGCGCCGCAGACGGTGGCGTCTGTAACCATTTATCCCGCGCGGTTCTTCAACCCGTTTTGCGATGCCGATGGCAAGCTTCATCTCACAAACGACTCGCATTCAATTCATTGGTATCGCAAGACATGGACGGGACAAAGCCCCCTGCGCATTGCCGCCGCACGCATCTCGCACCGACTCCTCGGAAAAGGCCTTTCAGCAAAAATCAAAAAATTGCTTCACATATAGCCCGGTAAATACTGGCTTATCCGCCAAAAATAACTACCTTTGCAGTTATGATTCCCTACAGCTCACATAATTGGTTTTTTTTCATGACAATCTGCGCGTTTGTCTGCGCATTTATCATGTGCCTCCGCAGCCGCAAACAGATGCTGCGCGGCAACAAGTATCCGATTTTGGGCATTATTCTGTTAATCCTATCCTGGTGGTATACGGGTGTGCGTCCCATTAACAAAGAAGGAGACTCGGCCTTGTATTCCACTATTTACAACCTTGTGTTGCGGCATGAATGGACCGACATCAAGGGTTTTGAATCAGAAGGTTTCTGGGCCACAGTCGAATATGCCTGCCTGAACGCACGCATGTCGGCAAGTCAGTGGTTCCAGGTCATTGCAGGCTTTTATTTCTTCGGTTTCGGCGTTGCCATCTGGAAATGGATGCGTCGCAATTTCACGTCCGCGTTCATCTTCACCATTTCTGCCATGTCATTTTGGGCTTATGCGACAAATGGCCTGAGAAGCGGTATGGCGGCAGCACTTGGCACAGCCGGTTTGGCTTTCTTCACGAATGCAAAGAACCCAAAGGACATTCTTAGCATTGCCATTGCTGTCACGCTGATGTTTCTGAGCAGCATCACTCACAACTCTATGTGGTTGTTCTTTGCCGCTTCTTTGGCTGCATGGCTGCTTCCCTCCAAAAAAATGCCTTACTATGTTTGGGGGGTATGCCTGCTACTAAGCCCTCTCAGTGGAAGTCTCATCATGGAGCTGGGCGAAGAGCTTATCTCTGACATGCGCCTCGCTTATTACCAGGATGCCGACATGACTATATTCAGTCACAACGGTTGGCGTTGGGACTTCATTCTCTACAGCACTATCCCGGTTGTATGGTCGTGGTACATCATCAATAAACGCAAATTGGCTGACAAGAGATACATCATCATCACCGAGGTCTATGTGCTCTGCAACGCCGCATGGCTGCTGGTGAATTCGGTGCCATTCTCAAACCGTTTCGCCTACATCAGCTGGTGCATTTATCCCTTCGTAATGTGTTATCCGCTCTTCAAGATGCGAATCTCTAAATATCAGGGACTTATCGGAGGTGCAATGCTCGCGTTCTTCACTGTTTTCACTCTCTTGCTGGCATGAAAACGCTCACCGTCTTCACTCCCGCCTTCAACCGTGCGCACACTCTCGTGCGCACCTACGAGTCGCTATGTCGACAGACCTGTCAGGATTTCTGCTGGCTGGTAGTGGACGATGGTTCTACTGACAACACCCGGCAGTTGGTGGAGGGATGGATTGAGGAAGGACGCATTCCCGTGCGATATATCTACAAGGAAAACGGCGGTCTGCACACCGCCTACAACACCGCCTACGCCAACATAGATACAGAGCTGAACATGTGTGTGGACAGCGATGACTTCCTTCCGGATGACGCGGTGGATGTAATTCTGAAGGAGTGGCGCGAGCGTGGCTCGGAAAATTATGCCGGTCTGATCGGTCTTGACTATTCGCTTGACAATCAGCCTATTGGCGGACTATTTCCGGAAACTCTCACTGAGACGCATGTCTTTGACCTGCGCGCGAGAAAAATCCACGACTATGATTGCAAACCGGTGTACCGCAGCGATTTGACGCGCAAATTTTCGCCGATGATAGGCTTTCCGGGCGAGAAGAACTTCAATCCCCATTACATCGCCATTGAGATTGACCGCTATCTCCCCGTGCTCGTGGTCAACAAAAACTTCTGCTTTGTCGATTATCAGGTGGGCGATTCCATGTCGCGAAACATTGTTAATCAATACTTTAACAGCCCGCGAAGTTTCTGCAAGAGCCGTATCCAGGAAATGTCCCATCCTCGCACATTCCTGTGCAACAACATCCGCCTGGCCACGCACTATGTGGCCGAGTCCATAATAGCCCGCAATGCCGGATTCCTGCGCGAGTCTCCGTGTAAACTGCTCACACTGCTGTGTGTTCCCGCCGGCGTGGCATTGTACTTTTACCTCCTCACAAAGCGCAGAAAATGAAGATATTGCACGTCATAACCTCGCTGAGAACGGGAGGGGCTGAAAAACTGATGACGCAGTTGCTGCCTCGGCTGCGCGATGCCGGCATTGATGCGGAGATTGCCGTCTTCGACGGCATTGCCACCAAGTTTCTGGGTGCACTGAGGCGCGCCGGCATCACTGTCTATCGCCTTGGCGAGCCCAATAGCTTTGTGTATAATCCTATGCTCATCAGCAAGTTGAGTCAGCTTATGTCCCGGTATGACATTGTGCACACACATAATACCTCACCGCAGTTCTTCGCCGCCGTGGCAGCCAAATTCATGCGTCGGAAGCCGATACTGGTTACGACCGAACACAACACAGACAACCGGCGCCGCAACAACCGTCTGGGACGAGCAGCTGACCGCTGGATGTACAGCCGCTATGACCTGGTGATTGCCATCACAAAGGAGGTGGAAAGTTGCTTGTTAGACCACCTTAACGGTTCAAGTATCAATACAACGGTAATATGTAACGGCATTGACACAAAGCAGTTTATGAGTCCGATAAAGCAGCTGACTCCGGATGGTCCGCGCACAATTGTTATGGTGGGCGCATTCCGTGAGCAGAAGGACCAGGACACGCTCATTCGCGCGATGTGCCACCTGCCGGAACGCTTTCGTCTGCGGTTGGTCGGCGGAGATGCCCGTCTCGGCAACTGCATCGAGTTAGCCGCCAACCTCGGTTTGGCGGACAGAGTGACATTTGACGGTCTGCGCACTGATATTCCCGCGGTGTTGGAGCAGGCTGATTACGTCTGTATGTCAACGCATTACGAGGGTCTGTCTTTAGCTGTTGTCGAAGGCATGTGCTCGGGTCGTCCGCTGATTGCCTCCGACGTGCGTGGCGTGAAGGATTTGGTCTCCGGTGCCGGAATTCTCTTTCCGGAAGGCAACGACCACGCGCTCGCTGAGGCCATCATGCGCCTGGACAGCGACCCCGAGCTATACCACACCACAGCTCTTGCCGGACGCGAACGCGGTCTGCAATACGACATCTCAAACATGGTCGACGGCTACATCAATGCCTATAACTCGTTGATGAGTAAAGGCTGAACAGACTATGATTCGGTCATTTAATCTGAAATCGTGATGAAGGAGGAGAACTACCGAAAACTGCCGACTCCGGCGTTTCTTTTGGACCGCGCCGCATTCCTGCGGTCGGCACGCGCGTTTCTCACCGCAATGGAGCTCAATCACGGCGGAGAAGTCAGACTGGGGTATTCCGTTAAAACCAATAGCCACCCGCTTGTTATTCAGGCCGTTAAAGACATAGGGATGCTGGCCGAGGTCGTAAGCGCGGACGAATACAGGCTGGTGCGTTCACTCGGCTTCAGCCCGTCGGAGATAATCTACAACGGGCCGCTCAAAGACCACGACACGTTCGTCGAAGCCCTGAACTGCGGTGCTGTCGTAAACATTGAGACATGGCGCGAAATCGACTGGCTGCGCGATGCCCGACCCCGCGGTGTCGGTCTGCGCATCGCGGTGAACCTCAGCGAGATATCACCAAAGGATGCCATACGCACGAACGACCAAAGCCGCTTCGGCTTCATCGACGAGCAGGGCGAGGTTACCGAGGCCATCCTCCGAATCCGCGCCATCCCGGGAATGAGTGTCAGCGGACTGCATCTGCACCGCAATACTGACGCCCGCCGCGTCTCTTTTTACAGCGCTCTTGCGCGCTATGCAGTCAAGATTGCCGCGCGCCACAACCTCACGCTCGATTACCTGGACATTGGCGGAGGCTACCACTTCAACGGCCCCGGGAAACCCTCTTTCAGCGACTATTTCAAGGCAGTCAACGAGGCTCTCGAAGGCACGGAAATATCTAAAGCAACACTTTTAGCAGAGCCTGGCAATGCCTTGTCAGCCACTATATTCCAATACATCACCGAAGTGATTGACGTGAAAGACTCACGCGTCATCGTTGACGGCACGCGCAACGACATCGATCCGCTCTATCACCGCATGGACTACGACCGCCGCATTCTCCTCGATGAGCCGGCGGAAGAGCGCCCCATCGTGCCCGTCCAAACCATCGGCGGATGCACGTGCATGGAACGCGACGTTCTCTTCACACTCCGCGATGCTCCGGCCCTGCGCCCCGGCGACCGCATCGTCTTCCGCAACGCCGGCGCATACACCATGGCTCTCGCGCCCGCCTTTATCCGCCGTCCCGCCCAAATTATTCCCATCTCCTGACGCGCCCGAAACTTTTCTTGCCCTTTTATAATGTAGAAGTAAAGAATTTTTTGTAACTTCGTGGCAAAATTAATTCACTCACCGTTATTCTCCGGGGTGAGAACGCCCGAGCTACGTTTTCTGCGTCTGTGAAAACTTCGGCTATGGGCCTGACTGCGGGGAATATGCAAAGAATTTAAGTCCTATGCTGGTTATTGGAATAGCCGGAGGCACCGGCTCCGGAAAAACGACAGTAGTAAACAAAATCATCAACAGCTTCCCCGACGGAGAGGTTGCAGTGCTTCAACAGGATGCCTATTACAAGGACCTGAGCTACATGCCCCCCGAGGAGCGCACCAAAATCAACTTTGATGAACCGGACGCCATTGAATGGACCCTGCTGGAGAAACACCTCAAAGAACTCCGCAGCGGCCATGCTGTTGAAATGCCCACATATTCTTATATAACCTGCACGCGCCAGCCCGAGACAATACGCATCGAGCCCCGCGACGTCATCATAATCGAGGGCATCCTCGTGCTCACCGAGGCCGAGATGCGCGACCACATGGACGTGAAAGTGTTTGTGGACGCCGACCCCGACGACCGCCTCATCCGCGTCATCGCCCGCGACTGCATCGAGCGCGGCCGCACGCCCAAGATGGTCATCGACCGTTACCAGGCCATCTTAAAGCCCATGCACCTTCAGTATATCGAGCCCGCCAAGCGCTTCGCCGACCTCATCATCCCCCAGGGCGGCTCGAACACCGTTGCCATCGGCCTGCTCACCGACTACATCGAGAGCCGCCTGAAACGCAAATCAGAGGAATAAATAAATGAGTCTGTTCAAGCGAAACAAGAAGTCCATAGCTCTGCCCGAAGAGCCGCAGTCGTCCGAGGATGTCGCCATGGACGGTGGCACCTTCTCCCACGCGCCCTTCGCCGTGGATGAGCATCACGCCGAGCCGGAGCCTGCCGACGAACCCGTTGCGGAAAATCCCGAGCCCGCCGAGCCTGGAAAGATGACGCTGCGCACGGAAGGCCTGGTGAAAATCTACGGCCGCCGCACCGTGGCCGACCACGTCTCCATCGACGTGACCCAGGGCGAAATCGTCGGCCTGTTAGGTCCCAACGGTGCCGGAAAAACCACCACATTCTATATGACCACAGGCCTCATCAAGCCTAACGCCGGGCGCATCTTCCTCAACAACAAAGACATAACGGGCTACCCCGTCTACAAACGCGCCCGCAACGGCATCGGCTATCTGGCCCAGGAAGCATCCGTTTTCCGCACACTATCCGTCGAAGACAACATCCGCGCCGTCCTCCAGATGACGGGCAAGACCAAGGCCGAGCAGCGCGAGACACTCGAGAGCCTAATCGCCGACTTCGACCTCGCCCACGTGCGCCACAACAAGGGCAACCGCCTCTCCGGCGGCGAGCGCCGACGCACCGAGATTGCCCGCTGCCTGGCCATCGACCCCAAGTTCATCATGCTCGACGAGCCATTTGCCGGCGTCGACCCCATTGCCGTGGAAGATATCCAGCGCGTGATCTACAAACTCAAGAAACGCAACATCGGCATCCTCATCACCGACCACAACGCCCTTGAGACGCTGAACATCACCGACCGCGCATACCTCCTATTCGAAGGCCGCATCCTCTTCCAGGGCACCAGCGAGGAACTCTCCGAGAACCCCGTGGTGCGCCAGAAATACCTCGGTACAAACTTCGTCTTCCGCCGCAAAAAATTTGAATAACAATCCTTATCACATACCCATAAACACATTCGTAAATTCCTAAAATCAAAAGACTTATGACTAACCGTTCACGCATATTTGCCATCCTCGCCGCCGTACTCCTCTGCGGTTTCTCCGCCAACGCGCAGTTCAACCTCGGCCGTCTCGTCAAGGGAGCAGCCTCCGCCTACCAGGCCCTCACACTCAGCAACGAGGATGTCCAGGAATACGTTAAAGAATACATCGCCAAAACCGACTCCGCCAGCGACGTCTGCGGCCCGAATGACCCCTATACCATCCGTCTCAACAAACTCACAAAAGGTCTTGATTCAGTGGAAGGTATACCCCTCAACTTCAAGGTTTACAAGAAGAATGAGGTGAACGCCTTCGCCTGCGCTGACGGCAGCGTCCGCGTCTACTCCGGCCTCATGGACATCATGACCGACAACGAGGTGCTCGGCGTAATCGGCCACGAGATGGGCCACGTCGCCCACCAGGACACCAAGAAATCCTTCAAGCAGGCGCTGCTTAACTCAGCCCTCCGCGATGGCATCGCAAGCACAAGCTCACGCATCGGCGCCATCACCGACTCGCAGCTCGGCGACCTGGCCAACGCTCTGGCCACCTCTAAATACTCACGCAAAGAGGAGACTGCCGCTGACGAATACGGGTACACATTCCTGAAAGGTCACGGCAAAAATCCCGCAGCAATGGTTCAGGCCTTCAAAAAACTGGAGCAGCTCGAGCAGGCTTCCGGCCAGAAGTCGAGCGCCATCAACCAGCTCTTCTCCTCCCATCCCGACATCCAGAAACGCATTCAGGCCGTGACCAAACAGGCCCAGAAAGACGGCTACCTGGACGCGTCCGGCAACATCATCCCCGAGGCCGACCCCGAATACGTCGCCCCCACCTCCAAATCCTCAAAATCCTCTAAGAGCTCAAAGTCCAAGAAATCCTCAAAATCAAAGAAGAGCTCCAAGTCAAAGAAACGCTGACAAGGCCGATACGCCGTGTCAGCCGTCTTGACCGCATAAAAATCCACAGAACGCACGGCGCCGCGTGTCGGCGCCGTGCATAATCAACTCTAAAAACCACCTCATGCTCAACGGATTCATACGCATAGCCGCCGCTGTCCCCCACGTGTCCGTCGCCGACCCGAAGGCCAACGCGGCAGCAATCGCTAAGATGGCGCAGCAACTGCAAAATTCTGATAGCCCGGACGTTATCGTCTTCCCCGAAATGTCCGTCACCGGCTACACCTGCGCCGACCTCTTCCACAACAGCCTCATCATATCGGACACCCTCGCCGCTCTCGAAGAGCTGCGTCACGTCTCAAAAACATCTGACGCTCTGTATGTTGTCGGAGCA
Source organism: Bacteroidales bacterium (assembly GCA_004552485.1). Taxonomy (GTDB): domain Bacteria; phylum Bacteroidota; class Bacteroidia; order Bacteroidales; family Muribaculaceae; genus CAG-873. Next base: position 9,504 of record SFOH01000019.1, read on the forward strand.
CCTCTGCTCCGCAACGGACAGCTCTACAACTGCGCCGTGGCCATCAGCAACGGCCGCATCCTCGCGGCAATCCCCAAGACCTACGTGCCCGCCTACAATGAGTTTTACGAGAAACGCTGGTGGAAGGCCGCCAATCCCGCCGAGCCCGTGTCAATGCTGCGCATTGGCGATGAGGACGTGCCCTTCGGCGTGCAGCAGGTCATCCTTCACAAAGGAGTGAAGATTGGCGTGGAGATTTGCGAAGACCTCTGGACACCCGTTCCGGCATCGACACAGGCCGCCCTCCAGGGCGCCGAGGTGATTCTGAATCTCAGCGCCAGCGATGCGCTGACCGGCAAATACACATATATAACAGACCTCGTGCGCCAGCAGAGCGCCCGCTGCATCTGCGGCTACGTCTATGCCTCCGCCGGCTTCGGCGAGTCTTCGACCGACCTCGTCTTCGACGGCATCGCCCTCGTCTGCGACAACGGCACACTGCTCAGCGCCGGCCGCCGCTGGCAGAACGACGGCGTCAGCGCCATCTCCGATATCGACATCCTGGCTATCCGCCGCGACCGTCTCCACTACACCTCCTTCGCCGACTGCGCTGCCAACAACAGCTGCGCCCCCTACTCCATCACCCCATCCCCGGAAGCCGACAAGCCCCTCGAGCTGCGCGAACACCTGCTCCGCATCGTGCCCCGCCTGCCCTTTGTGCCCGAGAACGCCACACACCGCCACGAGCGCTGCACGGAGATCGTGAACATCCAGGCCGCAGGCCTATGCCGACGCCTCGACGCCATCAAGTGCTCGAAGCTGGTGGTGGGCATCTCCGGAGGCCTCGACTCGACCCTCGCTCTGCTCGTGGCCGTGAAAGCCTTCGACCGCCTCGGCCTTGACCGCAAAGGCATCATCGCCGTCACCATGCCCGGCTTCGGAACAACCGACCGCACCCACACCAACGCCATCAAGCTCATGGACAAACTGGGCGTCACCTCGCGCGAAATATCCATCGTCAAGGCCGTCGAGCAGCACTTCCGCGACATTCGCCACGACCCGTCTGTCCACGACGTCACCTACGAGAACGCCCAGGCACGCCAGCGCACCTACCTGCTCATGGACATCGCCAACCAGGAAGGCTGCTTTGTGCTCGGCACCGGCGATCTCAGCGAACTCGCCCTCGGATGGGCCACCTACAACGGCGACCACATGAGCATGTACGGCGTCAACTCCGGCGTCCCCAAAACCCTCGTGCGCTATCTCGTGAAGTGGTTCGCCCAGACCGACACATCCATCACCGAAATCCTCAACGACATCTGCGAGACCCCCATCAGCCCCGAGCTCATCCCCGCCAAAGCCGACGGCTCCATCGAGCAGAAGACCGAAGACCTCGTCGGACCCTACGAGCTCCACGACTTCTTCCTGTTCTATATGCTGCGCTACGGCTATGGACCGGAACGCACCTATGCCCTTGCGCGCGAGGCCTTTGCCGAGTCGGAATACTCTGACATCACCATCATCCACTGGCTGCGCACCTTCTATCATCGCTTCTTCACCCAGCAATTCAAGCGCTCGTGCATGCCCGACGGCCCGAAGATCGGCTCCGTCTGCCTCTCGCCGCGCGGCGACTGGCGCATGCCCTCCGACGCCTCCGTAGAAGCCTGGAAGAAGTCTCTTGCGAACCTGCGCCCTTGACAAGCTGACAGCTCTGTGAGTCGCTCCGGCGTGGCAATTAGTTCTTAAAGCGCGTTAATAATCAGCCAACAAGCCCCGTAAACTGTTAACACACGTTAAAGCCAGGAACCGCGCTTAAACCTAAAAGGCTACTGCGAGTCAAACTGGCAGATAACTTCAAAAACAGCTTTTCAAAAAATCAGCAGCTCTACCCGGAGACCCAAGACGCAACTCCGGAGCAAGATAAAGAATAATTGTTTCATAATTGAGATTTTAAAAGGCCTGACGCCCCGCCATCTGTGAAAGAAGGCGGGGCGTCCGGCTATTATGAGGAAAAACTAAGTCGCTTTATTATCGTCCACCGGCAGTCGAGCGGTCTGTGCTTGCATCCGCATTTATGAGCTTGTTGGCGCTCTGCTTCTGCCGGCCCCACTGCGGGCTCCAGGCTATCTGGACGAACGGCATCCGCATATTCATGCGCATGTGCTGCTCGTTTCGGTTCCACTTGTTCAGCGACCTTGAGCTTTGGTCGTAGTTGCCGAAGGGCATGATGACGCCGGCTCCAAACTGCCAGTTCTTCCAGTTGTAAGTAAGTGTAATGATATTGACGTCTTCGCTTGAGGTAATCGTCTCGCCCCATAGATCACGCTGCGAATACTGATACTCGGCGGTGAGCATAAAGTTCCAGTGGGACAACTGCATTTGAGCATTGCCGCTCCATCCGTTGTGGTTGATTGCATAACCGGTGCCCTTCATGCGTTCCATGCGGTATTGCAAGTAGCCGCTGAGGTTAAGCCATTCCGGCACAATCTCAATCTGAGGAGCCAGGAAGAACGAGAGATTCCTGAGTCCGCGGCTGTTCTCGTAGGAATTAATGAGACGGTCGCCCTCCCAGTAGCGCAAAGGCGTGATTGCATTGGGCGATGTGAAGGCTCTGACTCCGAATGTGCCGTTGACACGCGGGAGGCTGAATCCGTAACGGAAAGTCAGCATATAGGAATTGGCGGTCTTGAGATTCTGATTGCCAACGCGCCACTGAAATCCGTCGATCTGCTGAGCCACGACATTCGTTTCTTCTAACGAAGGCGTCGACTGCCACGAGGTGAAGTTCAGACGGAAATTGTGGTTGGAGTTCAGCGAATAGGTAATCGTCGCCTGTGGCCGCGCGCTCCACGAATGGCTTCCGCGGTCCGACTCACGGAAAAGATAGTCAGTGTATTGAGCGCCGATTCCTGCCGTGGCCGTCCAGTGGCCGAAACGCTGATAATATTCGGCGAAGAAATAGACTTTGTCCTGGCGCTGATGATATACCTCGCCTGAGAGGCTTTCATACTTCGAACGGTTGCGCTTGGCGCGATAAGAAGCTCCGGCCGTCAAGCGCGAATTGTTCCATTTCTTTATGTAATCGGCCTCAATTGCATAGGCCTGGTTGCGGTCGTGGATGTTCGTGTGAATGTTGTTGAGATAATCCGCAGTCACGGGATTCCGTTCTATGTAGTCCGAGAAACTCTTGCCGATATATAAGGAGGTGCTGAAGTCGACGACAAGCATTTGGCGATGAGCAAAATGCTGCTGGAGATAGAGAGACAACGACGGGGTTGAGCCCTCATAGCCCGACATATCCGTAAGGCTGATGTTGTCCGAGCCGTCGCTGAGCGAGAGCAAACCGTTGTAGCGGGTCTTATTGCGCATGTTCGACCACATGCCGAATTCGGCGATGAAGACCGTGGTGTCGGGACGCACATAATTATACGAAGCCCAAAGGCTGTTCTGAGTGTTGTCAATCGAGCCGCCGAGAGGCGATTCGTCACGGGAGAGCGAGCTTCCGTCGGGATAGGTGAATGTCTCCGAATATTCGCGGTGAGCCTTGACTTTGTTGGTGAGCTTGAAGCGATTGCCAATCTCGAACTGCGACCTGCCGAAATTTAGTTTCACATCGGCCATGTAATTGCCGAAAGCCACATTGAGAGCAGGCGCGGCGCTCAGCTGAAGAGATCCACCGGCGGTCGGATTGTCTACGATGAAGTTTAGCACGTAACTTGCGCCGCCGTATCTCAGTCCGGGATTGTCAATCCACTCCACTCGCCGGATGGTCTCGGGAAGAAGTGCGCGCACATTGTCAATGGTAGCCGTGCGGCCGTTGATTCTGACCTGCACCTGCTGTCCGGCTGCAGTAATCGAACTGAGTGCGTCGTTCACCGACAGTGTTGGAATCATCAGATTATCAAGCAGCTGCATTCCGTTATTGGAATTCTCGACGGCGCTCTGCGAGGGATGGTAGACGTCCATATCCGACTTGCGGATGACCTTCGATGCTTTGATAACGATTTCATGCAGTTCCTGCGCCGGAACCGAGTCAGTCGGCTGTGTCTGAGCCGCGGCACATACAGTGCTTAGCGCCGCGGCGATTATGACGGTTGTCTGTTTCATGTGATGTCAGTCTTATTTTTCCTTTCTATGTGTTAGACGCACGACAAGGGCTCTTTGTGACAACACATCTCAGAAATATTTCAAAAACAGATTCGTCAGAGGGGACGGGCGAGGGCGTTGAGGGTGGTGAGGTCGGTGTAGTAGCTGTATTCGGCGGCGAGGTATTCGGCCTGGGCCGACTCAAAGTAAGAGATTTCCTGGAGGTAGGTTATCACGTTGATCTGACCGCCGTTATAAGCCATCAGCACGAGGCGTGGATAGCTCTCGTCGAGCGTCACCTTGCTCATCTCGCGCAGAGCGGCGGCGCGGCGTGTGGCGTCGGCATAGGAGGCACGCACCTTGGCCTGCTCGGCACCGGCGACAGACTCAGCCTCAAACCCGAGTGCCGTGACCCGTGTCTGCGCAGCCAGTGAAGCCGCTTTGTTGGTGAACACGGGCAGCGACACTGACACGGAGAAGCCGTTGAAATGAATCTGCTCCTCGTAGGCATGGCGGTAGCCGACAGCAAAACCGGGCTTGCGCTCGGCGTCGGCAGTGCGTGCCGCCATTCGTGCCGCCTCGGCATTCTGCTCGGCAGCCTTCACCGTGGGATTGTTCTCGCGTGCCAGTCGCAGGTATTCGTCGAGCGGCTGAAGCGCCTGAGGCACGAATCCGGAGAAATCGGCGTCGATGGCTTTGCCGCCGTTCAGAGCCGCCAGCTCGCCGGCAAGGCGGTCCTGCTCCTGGAGCAGGTCGTTACGGCGGGCATTATATGTGTACATCTCAAAGTCGAGTTTCTTGACATCGAGCACAGTCACCTGACCGCCTTTGTGGGCCACGGCAACCTTCTCCTGCAATTGTTTGAGGTTGGCGATGAGCTTGTCGAGAAGCGCTATCTGCTTCTGAACGTACACGGCATTGTCGAAGAGGAGCATGGCTTCCGTAGCAATAGAGCGAGCCTCGGCGGCATAGAGATAGCGGAACGCGCCCATGCGCGCCTGCGCCTCCTCGCGGCGACGGCCGTAGACACCGGGCCAGTCGAACGACTGCGTCACGCCGGCATTCCATTTTGTGACGCCGCCTTTGCCCCACATGTGCTCGAACTCCACCTCAGGCTGATTGTTGAAGCGTCCGGCCACGCTGAGCTGCGTGCTCTCGGCTTTCTGGTTCTCGGCCAGCGCTTTCAGCCGCGGGTTGTTCTCGAGTATCATGGTCACTGCGGCGTCGCGGCCGACGGTGCCTTTTGCGGCGGGAGTTTCGGCATTGGCGGCTTCAAAGGCAAGCACGGCCAGGCCGGCAAGTATGATGGCTTTCTTCATTTCTTCTCTTTTTTACGGTACAGTACATAATAAACAGCGGGCACAACAAAGATGTTGAGGATGGTAGCCGTGAGCAGGCCGCCCAGGATGACGATTGCCATGGGGCTCTGAATCTCGTTACCGGGGGCATCGCCGTTGATGGCCAGCGGGATGAGCGCCAGGGCAGAGGTCAACGCCGTCATGATGATGGGCAGCAGACGGTCGGATGCGCCGTCGATGACGCGCTCGCGCAGCGGTTCGCCCTCGGCTTTCAGCGCGTTGAAGCGGCTGATGAGCAGCATACCATTGCGGGTGGTAATACCCAACAGCGAGATGAAGCCGATGATGGCCGGGATGTTCAGCTCGCCGCCCGTGACGACAAGAATCAGCACGCCGCCAATCATAGCCAGGGGCATATTCAGCAGAATGATAAGGCATTGCGTCCAGTTGTGATACTCATAGTAGAGCAACATGAGGATGATGAGCAGGGCGCAGAGCGATGCCCATGCCAGGGTGCGCGTGGCAGCTTCCTCGCTCTCGAACTGGCCGCCGTAGGTGACATAGTAATTCTCGGGGAGCTTAACCTCCTCGTCTATCTTCTTGCGGATATCCTCGACTGCGCCGTGCAGGTCGCGGTTCTCGACGTTGGCAGAGATGACGATGCGGCGTTTCACATTCTCGCGGTTAATGGTGTTGGGACCGGTCGACGAGACGACGTCGGCAACGGCAGACAAGGCAATCTTGCCGTCCTTAGAGTCGACGGGGAGATTGGCTATCGACTCCAGCGACGAGCGCGACTGCGGGTTGAGGATGACGGTGACATCGTAGGGAATGCCCTCCTCGTAGACCTGCGACACTTCGGCGCCGTTCAGCGACGTCTCGATGGCGCGGCGCAGGGCTGCCGGCGTCACGCCGTATTGCGCCATGAGCTCGCGGCGCGGACGTATGGCCAACTCGGGACGCTCGACTTGCTGCTCGACGTTAACGTCGACCACGCCGGGAATCTCGCTGATTTCTTTTTTCACCTGCGAGCCAAGGGCATAGAGCTGATTGAGATCGTCGCCGAAAATCTTGATGGCCACCATGGCCTGCGTGCCTGAAAGCATGTGGTCGAGGCGGTGCGATATGGGCTGACCGATTTCAATGTTCACGCCAGGAATTTCCGTGAGCTTCTCGCGAATCTCGTGAGCCACCTCGCCGCGGGTGCGACCGTCGAGCACATAAGGCGCGTCGATCTCGGAGACGTTCGAGCCCAGGGTGTGCTCCTCGAGCTCGGCACGGCCGGTGCGGCGTGCTTCGGTCTTGATTTCAGGCACCGTCAGCAGCATCTCCTCTGCGATGCGTCCGATTTTGTTGCTCTCCTCCAGGCTGACGCCGGGGAGCGTAGAGACGTTGATGGTGAACGAGCCCTCGTTGAAACCGGGCAGGAAGCTGCGGCCGAGGGTGAAGAACAGCACCAGCGCACCGATGAAGAGCACGCCCGTCACCACAAAGAGAGGCGTGGGAATGCGCAGGACGCCGCCGAGCAGACGGTCGTAGGCGCGGCGCATCTTGCGGGTCACCCATGGCTCGCGGCTCAGCTTTTGGTTCTGTTTGTCAGAGCCCAAGAGGAACGAGCACAGCACCGGCGTCAGCGTAAGCGCCGTCAGCGTGGATGCCGTCAGCGCCACGATGAAGGCTATGCCGAGGGGCATGAGCATGCGGCCTTCCATGCCCGACAGGAAGAACAGCGGCAGGAAGGAGGCCACGATGATGAGCGTGGAGTTGATGATGGGCAGGCGCACCTCGGCCGAAGCGTGGAAGACGACCTCGACCGTCTTCTTGCGCTCGCCGTCGGGGAGGGCGCGGTTCTGGCGCAACCGCTTCCACACGTTCTCCACGTCCACGATGGCGTCGTCCACAAGCGAGCCGATGGCGATGGCGATACCGCCAAGGCTCATCGTATTGATGGTCAGCCCCATGAAGTGGAGAATCAGTATGCTGATGAGAATCGACATGGGCAGTGTCACCACCGAGATGATGGTGGTGCGCAGGTTCATGGTGAAGAAGAAGAGGATGATCACCACGAACAGAGCGCCTTCGAGCAGCGCCTGCTGGAGGTTCGATATCGAGTTGTCGATGAAGTCGCTCTGTCGGAAGATGTCGGTCGAAATCTTGATGTCGCGGGGGAGCGTCTTGGAGATGTCGGCGAGGGCGTGGTCAACCTGCTCGGTGAGCGCGATTGTGCCCACGGCCGGCTGCTTTGTGACATTGATGAGCACGGCCTCCTTGCCTTTGACCGAACCCATGCCCAGGCGGGGATGCTGGGCAGCCGGAAGCACGTCGGCCACATCGGCGAGGGTCACCACGCCGTCCTCGGTGCTGCGCACGACGGTGAGGGCGAGGTCCTCGGGAGAGCGCGTGTTGAACTCGCCCTTCACGATGTATTCGTTGCCGAAGTCGTAGACAACGCCGCCGGCAGCATTCTCGTTCATGGCATCTGCGGCCTCGAGAACATCGTCAAGGCTGACGCCGAACGTCTGCATCTTCTCGGGCGAGAGCTGCACCTGGTACTGCTTCACGTCGCCGCCGACAACGCTCACCTGGCTCACGCCGCCTAAGGAGAGCAGGCGCGGCGCGATGGTCTTGTCGGCGATGGACCGCAGCTCCATCATGGACGTGGAGTCGGCCTGCAGGCCAATGATCATCATCTCGCCGAGCACGGAACTCTGCGGACCCATCGTGGGCGATTTCACGCCCGGCGGAAGTTTCTCGGCAACGGTTTGCAGGCGTTCCGACACAATCTGTCGTGCCTGATAAACATCTGTATTCCAGTCGAATTCAACCCAGATGATGGAGAAACCGGTGTTCGACTGCGAGCGCACGCGGCGCACGCCGTTGCTACCGTTCACGGTGGTCTCCAGCGGGAATGTCACAAGTTTCTCAACCTCCTCCGGAGCCATTCCCGGCGCCTCTGTCATCACCACCACCGTCGGGGCGTTCAGGTCCGGGAAAATGTCGACCTCCGTGCGGAAAAGCACGATGGTGCCGAAAACCAGCAGGATTGCCGCCAAGAGGCAGATTGCCAGGCGGTTGTTCAGCGAAAAGCGAATAATCTTGTTCAGCATGGCGCCAGGGGTTTAATGGTTGTGGCTGTGACCCTCGGGGATTACATTCGAGGAGGCGGCCAGACGCACTGCCGTTGCGCCTTCATAGACGACGCGGTCGCCGTTGTGGACGCCGCTGAGAATCTCCACATCCTTGCCGTTGCTCTCGCCGAGTTTCACCGGGCTGCGCAGGTAGCCCTCCTTGTCAAGCTGGATGTAGACGAAGAAATTACCCTGCTGTTCGGAGAGTGCCGAGACGGGCACGGTGACCACATTGTCGCGCGGCGCGCCCTGCAGGTATACCTCCACGGCGGTGCCGGGGAGCAGCATGTTGTGCGTGTTGGAGATTGAGAAATAAACGGGCACATAACCGCCCATGGCGCGCGGCGCGGACACTGAGTTCACGCGACGTCCGCCGAGGTCAGCAATGTCGATGACTTCGGAGGAGTAGGGCGTCTTGATGCGCGCGCCTGTGATCGAGCCAATCTCGTTGAAATGCTTCTGAGGCACGTCGGCGCGCAGACTCAGCGAGCCGGAGCCGGTGATAGAGACGACGGGCGTGCCGGCGTCGACAAACTGGCCCTGACGCACGTCGATTGACGTGATGACGCCGCTTGACGGAGCCGTGATGCGGCCCGTCGAAGCCTGGGGGCTGTATGAAGCGCGGGCAGCGTTGAGGACGGCCACGGCAGCGTTGAACTCGGCCGTGGTTACCACGCCTGCCTCATGCAGCGGACGCAGTCGTTCCACCTCTTTCTGTGCCGAGGCAATGGCAACCTGCGCGACATTGTTGGGGTCGCCGCCGCTCATGCCAGACGATTTGACGGTGGCAATCAGCGTGCCGGCGCTCACTTGTCTGCCTTCCACGATGCCGGGAGCAAAGGTCAGGATGCCCGGCGTGGGAGCGGAAGCCACGGCCGCACCCTGTGCGTTCTCAACGATCTGGCCGCTGGCCTTGATGACGCTGTTGAAGGGGCCGGACTTCGCCGTCATCACCTTCACGCCCATAAGTTTGGCCTGCTCCGGCTCCAGGATTATCTCCTGACCGTCGCCGTGGTCGTGGCCTTCGTGGCCCTCGTGATGGTGTTCGTGATTGTGCTCGTGATTGTGGTCATGGTGGGCAAGCTCGTCATTGGCATTGCTGTTGTGGCAGGCACCCGCCGCGCACATCATGGCGGCATAGGCGGCAAGCATAAGGGGAATATGCAGTTTCCTCATGTCTTTACATTTATTTCTGTTTTATGCTTATTACATATACATATATACATATACATATATGTGCAAAGGTACGAATTAAAGCTGAAAGAAACGGCATCGCAGGCTGTGGCGGAGGCACTTTTGCACCTGATGTGCAACTTTTCTTTTGCGTATGTGCCGCATTATGGTTACCTTTGTGAGGATTAATACTCACGATATGGCACTGATTGAATACAAGAATGTGGAGGTAAGGCGCAAGGAACACCTTGTGCTTGAGAATGTTACGTTCAGCATCGACAGCGGCGAGCTGGTCTACCTGGTCGGCCGCGTCGGCTCCGGCAAGAGCTCGCTGCTCAAAACCATGTACGCCGAAGTGCCTATCGAGTCGGGCGAGGCCAACGTGTTGGGCTACGACCTCAACACTATCCGCCGCCGCGACATCCCCTTCCTGCGCCGACGCTTAGGCATTGTGTTTCAGGACTTTCAGTTGCTGACCGACCGCAATGTGCAGGCCAATCTCGAGTTCGTGCTCGCCGCAACAGGCATGAAGAATGCCGCCGAACGCAGCGAACGCATCGAGCAGGTCCTCCACCGCGTGGGAATGAACCAGAAGAGTTACAAAATGCCCCACGAGCTCTCCGGCGGCGAGCAGCAGCGCATCGTCATCGCCCGCGCCCTCCTCAACAATCCCGAGGTCATCCTCGCCGACGAGCCCACGGGCAACCTCGACCCGGAGACCGGCGAACAGATTTTCTCGTTGCTCACCGAAATCTCGATGCGCGGCACCTCGGTGGTCCTGGCCACGCACAACCACGCCATGATCGACCGCTATCCCGGCCGCGTCTTCATCTCTGAAAACCGCCGTCTCTCCGAGCTTCCCTAATCACACATTCAGTTCGGCGGCATTGCCCAGGACAATGTCGGCCAGGGGCGCCACCGCCGATTCGGGATTGGTGGTGGTGATACCCACGACAGTGCCTCCGGCGGCACGCGCCGCGCGCAGGCCGTTGAGCGAATCCTCAAAGATATAACAGTCTTCGGCCGGCACGCCAAGGCGCTCGGCAGCAAGGAGGTAGCCCTGCGGATCGGGCTTGCTGCGGGTCACGTCCTCGTCGGTGATGACAATGTCGACCATCTTCTCCAGTTCGGGAAGTTGCACGAACAAGTTCTTCATCTTCAGCAGGTTGCTGCTGGTGACAATGGCGATTTTGAAGCCGCGGTCACGCAGCCGTTTCAGCAGTTCGGGAACACCAGGGAACATGCGGTAGGGCATCGTGCGCTCGAACTCCTTGAGTCGTGCGACGATGTCGTCCTGTATGGCCTTGTCCGGGAAATAGGTGTTGAGAATGGTGTCCAGCGTGGAGCCTTTGATGACCATGCTGAAACCGGGGACGCCGGTCGGATAGAGGCGGTCCATCGCGGACCAGAACTCGGTGTAAATGCCCTCTGTGTCGACCAGAACGCCGTCCAGGTCAAAGAGGGCCGCTTTCATATTCTTGGGGTCAGTCATGTCTGTTCTTTTTTTTGCGGTTGCTATTCGACTATTATAACCGTTTTTGCCGGTGCAAAGTTAGGCATTTTCCACCAAAAATGCCTAACTTTGCAGTGAAAATCACAAGACATGACACAGAGCCTACAGCTGCGGGTCGACCCGCGGACGGCAGCGGTGCCCGAGCTGCTGCACAAATATGTTGAGAAAGAGCTGGGTCTCAGCCCGAAAGGCGGGATCACGCGCCTCAAACGCGTTGACATCATGAAACGCAGCATCGACGCCCGCCAGCGCCGCGTGATGCTGAACCTCACGGTCACGGCTCACGTCGACGCCATCGACGAGCAGGCCGTCGCCGCACATCCCGTCGAATACAAGCCCGTCCCGGACGATGCCCCACAGGCGGTGGTCGTTGGCGCAGGCCCCGCCGGCCTCTTCGCCGCACTCGCCCTCATCGAGCACGGCATCCGCCCCATCATGCTCGAGCGCGGCAAGGACGTTGACTCGCGCCGCCGCGACCTGGCCGCCATCTCGCGGCAGAACGTCATCGACCCCGATTCCAACTACTGCTTCGGTGAAGGCGGCGCCGGCGCTTACTCAGACGGCAAGCTCTACACGCGCAGCAAAAAGCGCGGCTCCGTCGACAAAATCCTCAACGTTCTCCACCAGCACGGCGCCTCGCGCGACATCCTCGTCGACGCCCATCCCCACATCGGCACCGACCGCCTCCCCGGCATTATCCGCGCCATGCGCGAGACCATCATCCGTTGCGGCGGTCATGTGCATTTCTCTACCAAGGTGACCGGCCTCGTCACTGACGACAGCGGCGCCGTCGCAGGCGTGCAGACTGCTGACTTACAGACATTCAGCGGCCCCGTAGTCCTCGCCACCGGCCACTCGGCCCGCGACGTCTACCGCTTCCTGGACGAACAGGGCGTCGACCTCGAGGCCAAGGGTCTCGCCGTGGGCGTCCGCCTGGAGCATCTTCAGAAACTCATCGACCAAATACAATACCACAACCCGGAAGGCCGCGGTAAATATCTCCCCGCCGCCGAATACTCCATGCTCACACGTGTGGACGGACGCGCCGTCTACAGCTTCTGCATGTGTCCCGGCGGCTTCATCATCCCGGCCTCCTCGGCGCCCGGCCAACTTGTTGTCAACGGCATGTCGCCCAGCAACCGCGGCACGCGCTGGTCGAACTCGGGCATGGTCGTCGAGGTGCTTCCCGAGGACGTCGAAGGAGACGACCCGCTGCGCATGATGCGATTCCAGCAGGACATCGAGCAGCGCTTCTTCCACGACGGCGACGGCACTCAGAACGCGCCGGCCCAGCGCATGGCCGACTTTGTCAACGGCCGCGACTCATCCTCGCTGCCCGCCACAAGCTATGCCCCCGGAATCCACGCCGCGCGCATCGACCGGCTTCTTCCCGAGCCCATAGCGCGCCGTCTGCAGCAGGGCTTCCGCGACTTCGGCCACAAGAGCCGCGGCTTCCTCACCAACGAGGCCGTGCTCATCGGCTGCGAGACGCGCACGAGCAGCCCCGTGCGCGTGCCGCGTGACAGCGAATCGCTCGCCCACATCTCCGTGCCCGGCCTCTACCCCTGCGGCGAAGGTGCCGGATACGCCGGAGGCATCGTCTCCGCAGCCATCGACGGCGACCGCGTGGCCGCCGCTATCGCCGCCGTTCTCAAACCGACTAATCCCTAATTCATTGAATATGAACAGACTTCTCATACTCGCAGCCTCGCTCCTCGCTTCCGCCTCGCTCCTGGCGCAGACCACCCGCGAAGAGATGGTTGCCCATCCCGAAAAATGTGGCGGCGTCTACTATGCCTACCCCACGACACAGCGCATCGACACACCCGCACCTAAAGGCTATCAACCCTTCTATGTCAGCCACTACGGCCGTCACGGCAGCCGCTATCTCATCTCCGACAACGACTACAAATGGGTGATGGATGTCTTCGACAAGGCGGCCGCCGCCGGCGCCCTCACCGAGCAGGGCCTCGTCGTGAAAGAGCGTCTCGAGCGCATCTGGCCCGAAGCCGAAGGCCGCGGAGGCGAACTCTCGCCCCTCGGAGCACGTCAGCATCAGGCCATCGCCGACCGTCTCTACAAGGCCTACCCCGGCGTCTTCGACGACGAGGCCGAGGTGACGGCCGCTTCAACCGTAGTCATGCGCTGCGCCCACTCCATGTTCAACTTTGTCGACGGCCTCAAGACCAACAACCCGGCTCTGAAAGTGCCCATGGAGAGCGGCAACCGCAACATGTACTACCTCAATTATCACTCGCCCGAATCGGGTCCCTACTCTTCGCACGAAGGCCCGTGGTACCAGGAATACCGCAAGTTCAAGGCCGAGAAGACGCGCCCGCAGCGAATGATGCGGGAGCTCTTCAACGACGAGCTCTACGTGCGCCGCAACATCGACCCCGAAGGCCTCATGTGGGGCCTCTACTGGATTGCCGTCGACATGCAGAACATGGAGACGAAAGTCGGCTTCTTCGACATTTTCTCCCCGGACGAGCTCTTCAATCTGTGGCAGGTCTTCAACTTCAATTTCTACGCCTGCAACAGCTCCTATCCCCTCGCCAAGGGTCTCCACGTCGACAATGCCAAGAACCTGGTGCGCAACATCCTGGAGACGGCCGACGAATATGTCGCCGCCGGCAAACACGGCGCCACGCTGCGCTTCGGCCACGACGGCAACATCATCCCCCTCGCCGCACTCCTCCAGCTCGACAACAGCGTCGCCTACGAGGCCGACCCCTATCAGCTCTACAGAGTCTACACCGACTGGCGCATATCGCCCATGGCAGCCAACATCCAGATGACGCTCTTCCGCAACGCCAAAACCGGCCACATCCTGGCCAAGTTCATGCTCAACGAGAACGAAGTGCACATCCCCGTCGCCACCGACAAATTCCCCTACTACGACTGGGAAGAAACCCGCGCATGGCTCCGGAAAGTCATCGACACTCCTTCGCGCGAGTTCATGGACGCCGCCGCGCAATAAACGCCCCCTCACGCGCGTTATATAATAGTTGAGGAGTGCAGCTCCGCGAGTCCGGCTCCCTTCGACTATTCAAACCCTCTAAACCCCTCCACTCAGATGAAACTGAGAAACATCATCATAGCGGCCGGCAGCGCCGTCCTCCTCATGCTCACCGTGGCGTCATGCGGCGGTGCCAAGCTCTCTGTGGCCGACGAGCAGATGGCGCGCGGCGAATACTTCGACGCTTCCAAGACCTACCGTAAGGTCTACAACAAACTCACCAAGCGCGAGGACCGCCCCCTGCGCGGCGAAGTGGCCTTCAAGATGGCCAACGCCTACTCGCGTCTGCGCCAGACGGCACGTGCCGCCGGTGCCTATCAGAACGCCATCAACTTCGGCTATCCCGACTCCATGGCCTATCTCTACCTCGGTCAGGCACTACAGGCCGAAGGCAAATACCAGCAAGCCATAGACGCCTACCGCAAATTCCTGGAGAAAGTGCCCGGCAACAAGGTGGCGCAGAACGGCATCGACGGCTGCACCAATTCCATGTCCCACAAAGAGAAAACGCGCTATCGCGTGTCGCAGGCCAAGCTCTTCAACAGCTCGCGCTCCGACTTCGCCCCCATGTTCCTCGACAAGGAGTATGACCGCCTCTACTACACCTCCACCAATGAGAAGGTGACCGGCAACGCCCGCAGCGAAATCACCGGCATGAAGAAGGGCGACATCTACGTCTCCGCCAAGAACGACAAGGGCGTGTGGCAGAAACCCGAGCCCGCCGAGGGCGAGCTCAACTCCGAGTTCGACGAGGGCATCGTCTCCTTCACCCCCGACGGCCAGACCATGTATCTGACCAAGGCACGCCGCGAACTCAACGCCAACACCGGCGTGGAGATTTACACCTCGACGCGTTCCGACGCCAAATGGAGCGCACCGGTCAAATACGAGATCACGGCCGACACTCTCTCCTCCTACGGCCACCCGGCCGTCTCTCCCGACGGAACGTGGCTCTACTTCACCTCCGACATGCCCGGCGGCAAAGGCGGCAAGGACATCTGGCGCATTAACCTCAAGGAGCGCGCCGGCTCGCTGGAGAATCTGGGCGACTGGATCAACACTCCCGGCGACGACTGCTTCCCCTATTTCCGCTCCGACTCGGTGCTCTACTTCGCCTCCGACGGCCATCCCGGCTACGGCGGCCTCGACCTCTTCCGCGCCGAGATGCAGCCTTCCGGAGGCTGGACGGTGGTGAACATGGGCAAACCCATGAACTCCACGGCCGACGACTTCGGCATCACTTTCGGGCCCGGCGAATACGGCTTCTTCTCCTCGAACCGCGGCGACGCGCGCGGCTACGACCACATCTGGGCCTTCGAGCTTCCCGACCTCAAAATCAACATCTCCGGATGGGTTCTCGACAAGGACGAGGAGCCAGTTCCGAACGCCGTCATCCGCATTGTCGGCGACGACGGCAGCAACCAGAAGCAAGTGGCCAAGCCCGACGGCTCATTCTCATTCCCCCTGCGCCGCGGCGTGTCCTACGTGATGCTGGCCGGCGCGAAGGGCTTCCTCAACGCACGCCAGGAGTTCACCTCGGACATCGCCGAGGAAGACGCCGAGTACAACGTCGACTTCTTCCTGGCCTCCATCAACAAGCCCGTCGTGGTCGAAAACATCTTCTACGATTTTGACCGCGCCACTCTGCGTCCCGAGAGCAAAGCCGCCCTCGACTCGCTGGCCGACGTGCTCCGCGACAATCCCAACGTCACCATCGAGATGGCCTCGCACACCGACCGCCACGGCACCGACGAGTACAACCTCAGCCTCTCAGGACGCCGCGCCCAGTCTGTCATCGACTACCTCATCAGCGTCGGCATCAAGCCCGACCGTCTCCAGAGCCAGGGCTATGGCGAAAGCCGCCCCAAGACCATCACCAAGAAACTCGCGCGTGAGCACCCCAACTTCAAGGAGGGCGACGTGCTCACCGAAGAATACATTCTCGCGCTGCCCGAGGATCAGCAGGCCGAGGCCGACCAGATCAACCGGCGCACCGAGTTCCAGGTTCTCAGCATCGATTACAGGATGTACTAAAGCCGCCCCAAGCTCATGAAATTCCGCACAGAGATCGAGCCCGTCCGCACCGACATCGCAATCAGCCACTCCGACGAGATTGTGATGCTCGGCTCGTGCTTCACCGACAGCATCGGCGACCTCCTCGCCCGCGACGGCTTCAGCGTCACGGCCAACCCCATGGGCGCGCTCTACAACCCCGATAGCATCCGCACTGTCATCTCCAAGGCCATGCGCGGATACGAGTTCGACATCGACGGCCTGGAGACCGACGACGAGGGCATTTTCCACTGCCTCTATTTCGACAGCCGCCACCAGGGGCCGGACCCGCACGCACTTCTCGATTCAGTCAACCACGACTTCGCCGAGCTCGGCCGGCGTCTGCGCCATGCCAACACGTGGATCATCACCCTCGGCACAGCGTGGGTCTTCGAATTCGATGGAGGATACACCGTCGGCAACTGCCACAAATTTCCGGCCGACCGCTTCACGCGCGTGCTGCTGACTGTCGAAACCGCAGAACGACTAATCCGCGACATCGTCGCCCTGGCCGGCCCGCGGCGCGTCATCTTCACCGTCAGCCCCATCCGCCATCTCGCCGACGGCCTCCACGGAAACACCATCAGCAAGAGCACCCTCCAACTGGCTCTGTTCAAGAACCGTGTCAACTATTTTCCCGCCTTTGAAATTCTCAACGACGACCTGCGCGACTATCGCTTCTACGCCGATGACCTGCGCCATCCGTCCGCAATGGCCGTCCAATATATCTATGAGAAGTTTGCCGACACATACTTCTCGGCGGAGACGCGCCGCAAAGCTCAGGATGCCTGCCGCGAAGCCCTGCGCCGCGCCCATCGCCCAATCATAAAACCAACCCAAACAAAATGACCGTTCAAGAATTATCTGACACTGTCTCAGCGCATTATGCCGGCGAGCCCGGCATGCTCTCCCGTAATATCACCCTCCCCCTCACCGACTCACGCAGCCTCTTTGACCCCGAGGCAACCGTCTTCTTCGCCCTGCGCACCGCCGTAGGCCGCGACGGACACAGCTTCATCCCCGAGCTCTATGCCGCCGGCGTCCGCGTCTTTGTCGTCGACAAAGAATTCACCGCCGCCGGAGCCTATCCTCAGGCCGCGTTCCTGACCGTCGACAGCCCCATGCGCGCGCTCCGCCAGTCGGCGGCGGCCCTGCGCACCGCCTTCCACGGCAAAGTCGTGGGCATCACCGGCTCGCGAGGCAAGACCATCGTCAAAGAGATGCTCTACGCCTATGCCTCCGCCGCTATGAGAGTGTGCCGCTCGCCGCGCAGCTACAACTCGCAGATCGGCCTGCCCCTCTCACTGTGGCAGCTCACGCCCGAGGCGCAGATGGGCGTCTTCGAGGTAGGCGTCTCACGCAAAGGCGAAATGGAAGCGCTGGCACAGATTCTGCGCCCCGAGGTCGGCATCTTCACCGCCCTCACCGACGAGCACAGCGCCGGCTTCGCCTCCGACCGCGAGAAATGCCGCGAGAAAGCCCGGCTCTTCCGCGACTGTCGCACCATTGTCTACGACGGCAGCAACCCCGTGATTGAGAGCGTTCTGCAGGAGATGTATCCCGGCAAAGAGCTCATCCCCTGCGACTCATACGCCGCCATGGTGCGCGCCGTGGCCGGCGATCTCGGCGTTGAGATGCCCGCTCCCGTCAAAAGCCGCATCGACTTCACCGACACCGACGCCGGCACCACGCTGGCCCTCGACCACTTCACCTGCGACGTCTCCGGCCTCACCACCGCCCTCGACGCCCTGCGCCGACGCAACCGCGACCGGCCCGGCCACGTTTCGGCCCATCACGCCGCAGAGGCCGCACAGCGACTCACCGTCGTCCTCGGCGACCTCGTCTGCAACAGCGCCGACAAAGATGCCGAATACGCCCGCCTCGGCCGCGTGCTCACATTCTTCGGCGTATCGCGCCTCATCACCGCCGGCCCTGAAATAGCCCTCCGCGCCATGGAATACGCAGAGATGCCTTTCGAAGTATCCGCACTCACCGACGACCTCCAGGCCCAGGTGCCCGTCAACTCTTCACTCTACATCAACATGACCGACAAGGCCGCCGCCAAAGAGCTCTACTATGGCCTGGCCACGCGCCGCAACGTGACGCGCATGGAGGTTAACCTCGACGCCCTCGCCGCCAACTGGGACGTCTACCGCTCGCTCGTGCCCCCCGAGACACGCCTCATCGGCATGATCAAGGCCGACGGATACGGCTGCGGCGACCTCGAAGTGGCACGCACCATCCAGAGCCTCGGCGCCGCAATGGTGGCCGTGGCTGTCGTCGACGAGGGCGTGGCCCTGCGCCGCGGCGGCGTCACCATCCCCATCCTCGTCCTCGACCCCTGGTGCGAGAACATGCGCGCAATCTTCGCCAACAACCTCCAGCCCACCATCATCGACGGCTCCGAGGAGATGCTCAACCTCCTCGAACAGAACGCCACGGCCGAAGGTGTCCACGACATCTACGTCCACCTGAAATTTGACACCGGCATGCATCGCGTGGGCCTCCACATCGACGACATCGACGGCTTCGTCGAGCGCCTGAGCCGCCATCCGCGCATCCACATCGCCTCCGTCTTCAGCCACCTCGCCACCGCCGACTGCCTCGACAAGGACAGCTACACCGACGGCCAGCTCGAGCTCTTCCACACCATGACCGACCGCCTCATCAGCGGCCTGGGCTATCCCGTGAAGCGCCACATCCTCAACACCGCCGGCATCACGCGCTATGCCCACAAGCACGTCTACGAGATGGCGCGCCTCGGCATCGGCCTATACGGCATCCTCCCCGACGAGTCGCTCGCGCCCATGACGCCGCGCCTCAGCCCCGTGGCACGCCTCGTCACCCGCGTCATCGCCCTCAACCGCTATCCCGCCGGCACCACCGTCGGCTACGGCTGCCGCGGCGTGCTCACGCGTCCCTCCGTCATAGCCACCATCCCCGTGGGCTATGCCGACGGCATCGACCGCCACCTCGGCCGCGGCGCCGCATCGTTCCTCGTGGGAGGCGTCCCCTGCCCCACCGTCGGCAACATCTGCATGGACCTCTGCATGATCGACGTCACCGACGCCGTTGCCGCCGCCGAGGCTGACTCCGCCGCCACGCCCGTCGAAATCGGTACCGAGGTCGAAATCTTCGGCCCCAACGCGCCCATCGAGCGCCTCGCCACCATCCTGGACACCATCGCCTACGAGGTGCTCGCCCGCATCTCGCCGCGTGTCCGCCGCCTCTACTTCCGCGAGTAACACCCACCGCCCCACAAACACGCCGGCGCCGCGTCTCTGAGAGTCAGAAACGCGGCGCCGCTGTGTCTTGGCCTTGCGAACGCGGGCTTACTTCACGGGATAGCCCACGGGGAGATTCAGCACGGGGATCGTGCCGGCGGGCAGGTTGAGAGCCTTCGCGAGGCCCTCGCTGTCCATCGATGCGCGGGGAACAGTGTTGAGATGAGCGGCCGAGCAGAACAGCATGATGTTCTGAGCCACGATGCCTACGTCAACGGCGCCCATCATAGCCGAAGCCTTCTCGTCGGGAATCTCGAAACGGGCGGGCGTTGTGGTCAGCACAATTGCCAGTGGCGGAATCGGGAAATCGACCTGACGGCCGCGGACAAACTCCAGGAAGTTACCGACGGCCACGGGCTTCAGAATATTCTCGGCGGGGACATAGAGATATGCACCGTTCTTGTCCAGCACATAGATATCGACATCCTCCTTGTTCAGGGCGGTTGCCGCCGTATGGTGACCGTCAGGACGGTTCACGCCGTTAGCGGCCCACAGCAGGTCGGAGAGGTCGCGCAGACTCACATCCTGTGCGGCAAATTCGCGCGTCGAGCGACGGTCCTGCAGGGCCTTCATCAGCGTTGCGCTCCGCTCCATCCCCGGTTTCTCAAGTTCAACGGGCTTAAGGCTCTGCGCCCCGGCCCCAAATACGGTAGCACTCATAATCGTTAGTGTCACTAAAAGTTTGTTCATGTCAGTTATCGGATTTTATTATACTTCGTTGGCGGTTGAGCCCCCGGCCGCGGACAGCGGACCTGTATCGCGTGGCGCGTTGTCTTTACACGACAAAGATAATAAAATCATTAAAAACCCGCAAATGTCCGTAGAACTTGCGGGTGAATTCGGATAGAGAATTCTTCAGACGCAGTCAGTGGATTTTGATTACTTCTCGCTGCGGCTGAAGATATCGTGAGTCTTATCGCGGATGAACTCGCCGGCCTTGGCGGCATTCTCCGTGACCTTGTCAGTAACATTGTCGAGAATTTCAGAAACTCTTTCTTTTTCCTTCTCGAAGTTTTTCTTTGTGGATTTGGCATCAGCCTCAGCCTCCATCTTGGCAGCGTTGGCGGCAGCCTGAGCAGAAGCCTTTGCCTCCACCTTTGCCACCGTAGCCTCTGCGGCAGCAGCCTTGCGTTCAAGCGTCTCAGTGTTGTTGTTCATAATATTAACAGGATATGAAGATTACGTTAAAAAGCGAATTTCAGAGCGCATCGGCCTGCCGTTACAGCACCTCTGCGCTCGGAAACTCACTATTAAAACGCACAACCAATCCCGATGGTTCAGCCGCTCGCGCAAAGTAATACCCGCACGCCCGAAAAACCTCCGGAAGGCGCACCGAGAAGAAGCACAAATTATACCCCTCTTCTTCTTCTCAATGCATTCCTTTCCTTATTCCGCTTCCGTCATCGGCGGCTGCGTCAGAGTCAGTTCCTTGCAGGAATAAACAAATCCATAATATATTTCTATTACACGAGGCTCGCCAGTTGTGTTGGGATTGATAAAATAGTCAATCCCGCTCGAATATTATATCGTATTACCGGCTTAATTTTAAAGAAAGGAGAAATGATCAACAGAACTGAGCATACTCCTGCAATAGCAATGTTTATTATCATAGATAACATTTGAATCGTCATTTTGAGCATGCGGTCATAAACGAAAAGCAGCATGCAGTAATTGTAAAAGTCTTTATCACATTCATAGCGTTCTTGCTATCAGTTGTCTCATTGTCGTATTCGGACTCGGGTGCCGACCCGGAATAAGGACAAACCCGCAGGGTGCTTCGGTGGGCACGCTGCGGGTTTGTGCTGTGAGGGGGGTTCTCTGTCCGGGGAGGGAGCCGGTTAGTGCGGCTCTCCCTCGGAGTGAGACGGGATTTCAGTGTTTACTTGACGAGGACTTTCTGAGTCTTGCCGCCGGAAACCTTGATGTAGAGGCCGGAGGTGAGGTTCTCCTCGGCTACGCGTACGCCGTTGAGGTTGTAGTAAGCGGCGGGAGCGTCTGCAGCGTCGTCGGCAGTGATGTCTTCGACGGCATCCTGTGCGGCGCTCTTGACGGTGAAGTTCACGGTGTCAAGGTAGTCGAAGCCGCTGAAGAGGGTCTTGCCCTTGAGGGTGAAGAGTACTGCTGAGTAGCTCTTGCCCTGCTCGAGGTTCTGGAGGGCGCCGAGGAAGCTGAACTTCTCGGTCTGACCGGCGGCAACCATCTTACTGTCGAACTTGGCCAGGGAGATGTTGCTGACGTCAAGGATGTTCTCGGGGAAGATGAGAGCGTAGAACTGCTCGTTCACATCCTCGTCGCCGGCCTCGACAACGAAGTCAATCTGAGCATTGTCGGCATCGACAGCGCTGGCGTTGGCCATGGTGAATGACTTCACGCTGAACTTGCTCTTCGTTGAGCTTGAGGCTTTGATGGTAACCTTGTAGGTCTTGTTGCCTACGACATCACCGTTGCCGTTGTTGTCGACGAACTGCAGGTAGTATGTACCGGCGGGATAGTTGCTGTACAGCTTGTTGGAGAAGGTTATGGTCTTGGTTGAGTTGGCCGTTACGGTCACAGTCTTGGCAGAGAGCCAGTCAACCAGTTCGCCGTTGGCATCGAAGAATTTGGGTTTTACCTTTGTGGAGATGCGGCTGGGACCATTGTTGCCGAAGGTCACTTTCAGCGTGCATGTTGCGCCCAGGGTGAAGCCTGTGCTGGTGGTGACGGAGTTTATGGTGAACGCGGGCTCGGCCGAGGTATCGTCGCCTGTATTGTCTTCGCCGTCATTCGAGGGCATGGTCACTGTAACCTGTGAGGCATTGTTGAGAATCTTGTTGTTGCCGTCTTTGAGCCATTTGCGGCTACGGAAACTGTGGAGCTTCCGAGGCTGGCCTGGATGGAGTACTGGTTGCTTGAGAGGGTGCAGAGGTAAGCCTGAACTTTCACGGACTGGGTGGTGGAATAAGTGCTCTTGATGGTGGCTGCAACCTTGTAGGCTTCTCCGACAACGAAACCGGTGGATGAGGTGGCGGAGGTGCAGGAGATGGCGCCCTCGTCGGTGGAAGGTTCGTCGGCGGCTGCCTCGCTTATGGTAACGGCCTTCACCTCAGAAACGATATTGTTGTCTGAGTTGGCAATGAGCACGTAATATGTGCCGGCTGAGAGGCTGGTGGGAACGGTGCCGGTGTAGGTGTAGGTCTTGGTGGTACCGCTGTTCACGCTGATGCTCTTGGCAGAACCGATTGTAGCCTTGATGGAATAGCCGCTGGTGCTCTTAGAGCAAATATAAGCGGAGGCTGTCATTGTCTTTGTGGCACTATAGGTATTCTTGAAGGTGGCCTTGATGGACACAGACTCGCCGATTACAGGTGCTGCGGGCGAAACATTCAGGGCCGAAACCTCGAAGGTGGCATTGGAGTCGTCGGGTGTGTCGTCGCCACTTGACGAACCGGCAGTTACGGTTACGCTCTTGATGTCGGAGATGATATAGCCCTCGGAGTTGGCAATAACCAGATAGTAGGTGCCGGCGGCGAGGCTACTGTCAAGAGTGCCTGAGAATGTGGCGCTCTTGGTGGAGGAAGCGCTGATGCTTACTGTCTGGGCCGAGCCGATGGCAGCTGCAACGGAGTAGTTGCTCTCGCCCTTGGTGCACAGGTAGGCTGAGGCACTGACACTCTGTGCCGAGGTGTAGGTGTTCTTGAAGGTAGCCTTTACGGATACGGACTGGCCTACGACGGGAGCTGAGGGTGTGCATGTCAGTGAAGAAACGGAGACCTCGCCGGTCTCTGTGGTCGAGCCGCTGTCGTCGCCGGACGATGATGAGTCGCCGCTGGTGTTGGTGGTGCCGTTTACTGTCACAGACGAGCTGCCGACAGTGATTTTCACTGCGTTGGGCTTGCCGTAGTGGTATTTGAAGGGCATCCATGAGCCGCTGCCTACTTTGTAAACGAGGCTGGTGGTATAACTGCCGGAAGACACTGTGGAGGGAACCGTGAGGGCCAGTGAGCTTGTGCCATAACCGGGGTTAACGGTGCCGAGGCTTGTTGAGCCGACATACTGTGTGTTGCCGGAGGCGTCCGTCATAGCCAGAGCGACTGTGAAGTCCGCTGCATAGGAACCCATGTTGTAGAAGCCGCCGCTGGTGGCCTTGAACGTGATCTTCTTTGAGGAAGCGGTGGCGGTGAGGGTGCCTTCAATGGCCAGATAGCCGGTGGTCTTCACTGAGCCGGTCTGCGGTTTCTGAATGCCCAGAGTGTTCAGTGCGTTAAGCTTGAAGTAGCCGTCATAGCTGCCGCTCCAGCCCCAGTTGATGTGGAAGTATCCGCTGGTGTTGTAGCCGTCGCAAACGAAGCAGTGACCGCCACCGTTGGCAACGCCGCAGTATACGATGGGGCCGACGTTCTTGAGGTTGTCGTACATCATCTGCTCCCACTCGTCGGTCGAGTAGTAGTCGCGGAACTCGGTGTGGAGGGCCTTGTCATAGCTGAAGTTGTCAATGAGAGCGGGGGCAATGTCAAAGGACGTTGCACCTGAGCCGCCGTCGGCGTCCAGACCATACTCCATATTAACGGCATAACCGCATGCCTTCATCAGCGTGGCGATAGCGCTGCGCTGCGCTGTGGTGCCGCTTGAAGCGCTGGGGTAACTGTTTAGCATGTTGCTCCAGTCAAAAGTGGTGGTGGCGAAGTTCATCGACAGTGTCT
The DNA here is from genome assembly GCA_004552485.1 of Bacteroidales bacterium. Taxonomy (GTDB): domain Bacteria; phylum Bacteroidota; class Bacteroidia; order Bacteroidales; family Muribaculaceae; genus CAG-873. Next base: position 33,715 of record SFOH01000019.1, read on the forward strand.
GGTTGTTCCAGGTGTAGGAGTTGCTGCCTGCGCCCTTCGAGGGATAGTTGTGATATTTCATGACCTGAGCCATTGCGGTGGCGACGCAGCCGGTGTAGGTTGTCGTGCCGTTCTTCTTGGGCATCAAGTTGTTATAGGGTGCCGACTGGTCCCAGGTCGTGGCGCACAGCGGGGAGATGGCGGTGCGTGAGGCGGCCTTGGCAGCGACCTTTGCGGCGTTGTTCTTGGAGTTGAGGTCTACGCGGGGGCGGGTCACATAAGGATTGATGCGGCCGGCCTGCTGTTCCTGGAGATTGGCATAATATTCAATCTCTCTGCTGTATTCTGAAAGCCACCACTTCATCACGGGCGGCATCTCGTTGACGCTGAATTCGGGGTTGTCCACATATCCCAACAGAGGCTCGGCAATGTCGTCGGCGCCCACGAAAAGCGTGCGCTCGCCCTTGCTGAAGATGTAATAAGTGGGCACGTTGTTGAGCTCGCCGGTGAAGATAAGTTTGGCGGCTGCTGTACCTGTCTTGGATAAAGCCTTGGCTGCGCGGCCTTCATTCAGGCGGCTGAGAGCCTCGTCCGGCGTCAGTGTTTTGGCCACACTGCCCGTAGCGCAGAGCGCTATCGCCGACGAAATAAGTAAAAACTTCTTCATTCTGTAAGTAGAGTAAATTTAGGATTAATAATTATACCTCATAATTGAGAAAGATATCGAAAAAACGATAATGGCGCAAAATTACGACTTTGCTTTGAAATAAACAAATATTTGAATAAAATAATTCACTTTTTCTTAAAATAATATCATAAAGTTATCAACATCGGCCGTCGGGAGCATAATTCGTGTTTCCGGAAAATCGCCGGTTTGTGTCAAAATGAAAGCATTAAGCTATAGGCAGACACATTTTAACCCTCATTCGCCCCCGCAACCGGGGTTTGACGGCCATGTTTTAAAGAAAAATCACATTTGCGCCCGCTTTTATTGCATTATTTCCATAATTTGACTACCTTTGCAACGATATGCGCGTACTGACCCTCACACCACAGCTTTTCGCAGAGCATTGCGCCCGCCTCGAGGCGCTTGCCGCCGACTTCCGCCCCGACCTCATCGTCACGGTGGCCCGCGGCGGCGACTACGTCGGCGAGCTCATGTTCGCTGACATTCCCCACGTGAGCGTCCGCAGCCAACGCCCGTCCACAGCCCGCAAAGGACGGTGGCTCAAAGCCTTAGCCCGCCGTATGCCGCTGTGGGCGCGCAATATGATGCGCATCGCCGAGGCCCGTATGCTCGCCCGGCGTCGCACAGAGCCGGTGCCCGTCACCCACGACGACGATGTCCGCGAGGCAATCAGCCGCGCCGGCAGCGTGCTCGTCGTCGACGACGCCGTTGATTCCGGAGCCTCGATGCGCGCCGTGCTCGACGCCATAGACACCGTCCCCGGCAGCAGAATGACAGCCGTAGCCGTAATAACCGTAACACAACGTCAGCCATGCGTCGACGCCCGATATGCCCTCTACCGCGACGGCACGCTCGTGCGCTTCCCCTGGTCCGAAGACTATTCCGACAATGACAACAAAGAGAGCTGAGACATACAGGCGCCACAAGTCCGGCAAACTCATGGCCGTCGACCTCGACAACACCCTGGTCCGCGGCAATACCCTACACATATATATAATAGAGGGTATGCGCCGGGCCACGCTGCCGCGCCGCCTGGCAATGCTGTGGCTCCTTCTCCTGCGCCGCCTCAGGCTCATCTCCCACGTGACGATGAAATTCGGATGCCTGCGCCGCATCGACCACGACGACCCGGCCCTGCAGAGTGCCTTCGCGCGCCGCATTCGCTTCATGTTGTCCAAGGCCGTGCAGGAGCGCATCGGCGACTACGACGGCGACGTGCTGCTCGCCACCGCCGCTGCCGATGTCTACGTCTCCCTCATCTGGGACGGCCCCTACCTGGCGACGCCCACCTTCCACAACCCCCGCCGCGAGGAGATGCGCGGGCAGGCCAAGGCCGACGCCGTGCTCAGCTATGCCCAAGAAAACCGCCTGCGACTCGACACAGTCCTCACCGACCACGTCGACGATCTGCCCCTCCTCTCCATCCCCAGCATCCGCCCCGTGCTGGTCAATCCCACTGACAAAACCCTTGACGCGCTGCCGCCAATCCCCGGCCTCGAGATTCTCCGCGACGGTGCAAACACTTAAATTTCAATAAATTTCGGCCGATGCGCCGATTTTCTCGCTCAAACATTCTCATTTCTGCCACAAAATCACTAACTTTGCAAGAAAGCCCGGGGCGGGGACCGAACCAATCACCGACTTACACATTCCCCTCCCGCGCCGGAAAGCCATAACTCAAACCATAAAAACACCAATGAATTTCAAGTACACTCTCACAGCCGTCTTCGCGGCAGCCGCCCTCTCCGCAGCCGCCGCCACACCCGGCAACGCCAATGCCCGCATCACCGAAGATGCGCCCATCCTCCATGCCTGGTCGTGGAGCTTCAACACCATTGCCGACAATATGAAGAAGATAGCCGACTCCGGCTACAAATACGTTCAGTGCTCGCCCGTCAACACCTGCTACGTCGGCGAGGACGGCGGCATGGCCCTCTTCAGCGAGGAAGGCGACAGCATCCGCGGCAAGTGGTACTACTACTACCAGCCCACCGATTGGAAAATCGGCAACTACATGCTCGGCAACCGCGACCAGTTCAAGGCCATGTGTGACAGCGCCTACAAATATCACGTGAAAGTCATCGTCGACGTGCTCCCCAACCACACCGCCATCGACCACCACGCCGTCCTCCCCGGCCTCGACAATGCCGTAGGCGGCCATGACAACCTCTACCACGCCAACGGATTCACACCCATCACCGAGTGGAACGACCGCTACCAGTGCACCACCGGCGAGATGGGCGGACTCCCCGATGTCAACACCGAGAACCCCGACTTCCAGTACTACTACCTCCAGTTCGTCAACGACGTCATCAACCTCGGCGCCCGCGGCTTCCGCTATGACACCGCCAAGCACATCGGCCTCCCCTCCGACCCCCTCGACGCACGCTCCAAGCGCAACAACTTCTGGGACGTGGTCACCGGCCGCGAAGCCGTCAAAGGCCTCTCGATGCTCATGCCCGACTCAATCTTCATGTACGGCGAAGTGCTCCAGGACAAGAACGTCAAGGAAGACGAGTATGCCGCCTACATCGCCCAGACCGCCTCTAACTACGGCCACGTCCTGCGCGACGCCCTTCAGAAAGGCTCCGTCACCGGCATCGACCTCAACAACTGGCAGCATCCCGTGCGGCCCCGCGACCTGGTGACATGGGTCGAGAGCCACGACACATACTGCAACGCCCACGAAAGCGCCGGCCTCTCCGACGAGCAGATCCGCGTGGCATGGAACGTCCTCGCCGCACGCGGCGGCGGCTCGCACCCCCTCTTCTTCTCGCGCCCCAACAACTCCACGCGCCAGAACTACTGGGGCGACAACCGCATCGGCGCACGCGGCAATGCCGAGTTCTTCAACCCCCAGGTTGTCGCCTCCAACCGCTTCCGCAACGCCATGTACGGCCAGCCCGAGAAGATCGTAGCCTCGCCGGACGGCGCCGTCGTCATGGTTGAGCGCGGCACCAAAGGCGTCGCCCTCTCCAACTTCTCTGACAAAGCCCGCAAGGTCAAACTCGCCTGCTCGCTCCCAGACGGCACATACACCGACGCCGTCTCCGGCGTGGCCTACACCGTCAAGAAAGGCGTCATCACCGGCAAAATCGCCCCCCTCGGCACCGCCGTCCTCTACGCCGCCAAATAACCTCCGCCCCGAACATCACACATTTTTTCACTCATAGACATTTCTAATAACCGAAAATGCTCACTCAAATCATCAACGGCAAAGTCTTCACACCCCGCGGCTGGGTTGAAGACGGAAGCGTCCTCATCGAGGGCACCCGTATCAAAGAAATCCTGAACACCTCGGCTCCCGCACCGGGCGTGGACAAAATCATAGACGCCAAAGGCGCATACGTGCTCCCCGGCGGCATCGACATACACGTGCACGGCGGCGGCGGCCGCGACTTCATGGAAGGCACCGAAGAGGCCTTCGTCACCGCCGTCGAAGCCCACCGCAAACACGGCACAACCTCAATCTTCCCCACCCTCTCCTCCTCCACCGTACCCATGATTCGCGCCGCCCTCGAGACCTGCGACAAACTCGTGGCCGACCCCATGAGCGGCGTCCTCGGCCTGCACCTCGAAGGCCCCTACTTCAACCTAAAAATGGCCGGCGGACAGCTCCCCGAGTACATCACCCCGCCCATCCCCGAGGACTACAAGCCACTCGTCGAGGAATACACCTCGCTGGCACGCTGGGACGCCGCCCCCGAGCTCCCCGGCACCGATGAGTTCGGCGACTACCTCCACTCCAAAGGCATCCTCGTCTCCCTCGGCCACACCGCCGCCACCCCCGACGACGTCGAGCGCGCCTATGCCCACCACTTCAGCCACGCCACCCACTTCTACAACGCCATGACCGGCAACCACAAAGTGGGCGTCTACAAACACCCCGGCGTCGTCGAAGCCGTCTACGACAACGACGGCATCACCGTCGAGATGATTGCCGACGGCATCCACGTGCCGCCCCTCATGCTCCACATGATCTACAAGTTCAAAGGCGTTGAGCGCACCGCCCTCATCACCGACGCCCTCGCCGTCGCCGCTTCCGACTCCAAAAAAGCCTTCGACCCGCGCGTCATCATCGAAGACGGCGTGTGCAAACTCGCCGACCGCAGCGCCATCGCCGGCTCCATCGCCACCATGGACCGCCTCGTCAAGACCGCCGTTCAGAAAGCCGGCATCCCCCTCGAGGACGTAGTGCGCATGGCCTCCGAGACCCCGGCCCGCATCATGGGCGTCTACGACCGCAAAGGCTCGCTCGAGCGCGGCAAAGACGCCGACATCATGATGTACGATGCCGACCTCAACCTCACCGGCGTCGTCCAGATGGGCCGCGAAGTCGCCCTCGCCTGATCCCTGCCCCTTCACTGAGCCTAACGGAACCCGCACAATAGAGCCGCCCCCACACGGGAGCGGCTCTTGTTGCGCGTGAACGCACCGCATTCAACCCTTAACAAGACTTTTCGTTGTTTTTCACTACCAAGAATGCGAAAAAAAATTGCGGAATATTTGTGTAATTCGCTGAAAAATTGGTACCTTTGCAGACCGATTATGTCCAAAACAATCTTTTGGCAGGTCTTGACATTTGGCTTTTGGCGGAGCCAACATCGTCAGCGACGCCGAGCGCACCATCGCCTTCTACAATATGATGGGCATAATGGTTGCCAAAGTCACCGTCGAAGGACGTCAGTTCGTGCCCCTACAACGCGGCATCTACATCGCCCAAGGCAAGAAAATCATCGTCCGCTAAACGGCCCCGCTGCCACGTTACGCATATTGCGCATCGCCCTGCTCTCAATAATAAATTTATTTGAAGGCAGGGCAATGTGCCGATATGGGGTTTATGGGGTTTATGCGCAATATATCACAAAAATATTTTGCAAGAATATTTGTGTAATTCGCTGAAAAATCGTACCTTTGCAGACCGATTATGTCCAAAACAATCTTTTGGCAGGCTCTGGCGTGTGGCTTTTGGCCGAGCCGGCGACTGCGTCTGCCGCAATTAACTAACTGTTTTTCAAAAATTTAAAAGTGGATACTTTAAGCTACAAAACTATGGCCGTCGGCCCCCAGGCTAAAGAAAAAGAATGGGTGGTTATCGACGCCACTGACCAGGTTCTTGGTCGTCTCTGCGCTAAGGTTGCGAAAATCCTGCGCGGTAAATACAAACCCGGCTACTGCCCCTACATGGACTGCGGCGACAATGTCATCATCATCAACGCAGACAAAGTGGTTATCACCGGCAAAAAACTCACTGACAAGATTTATCTGAACTTCACCGGCTATCCCGGCGGTCAGCGCGAGCTCACCCCCGAAGTGCTCATCAAAAAGAGCTACAACAAGCACATCAAAGCCGGCATTCACCCCCTGTTCGTACGCGTCATGAAAGGCATGCTCCCCAAGAACCGTCTTGGCCGCCGTCTCATTGAGAACATGCACGTATACAACGGCCCCAACCACCCCCACGAGGCTCAGAATCCCAAAGTCATTGACATCAACAAACTGAAATAATTGAAGATATGGAATCAGTAAACGCAGTTGGCCGCCGTAAGGCCGCCGTTGCCCGCGTCATCGTCAAAGAAGGCAACGGCACCATCACCATCAACAAACGCCCCCTTGAGGTTTATTTCCCCACTTCAATCCTTCAGTACATCGTTAAACAGCCCCTTGAGACTCTGGACGTTCTGGGCAACTATGACATCCAGGTGAACCTCGACGGCGGCGGCTTCAAAGGACAGGCCGAGGCTCTGCGTCTGGCCATCGCCCGCGCCCTCGTGAAAATCAACCCCGAGGACAAGCCCGCTCTCCGCAAGAAAGGCTTCATGACCCGCGACCCGCGCGCCGTAGAGCGCAAAAAGCCCGGTCAGCCCAAGGCCCGCAAGCGCTTCCAGTTCTCAAAGCGTTAATCACGCCCGCGAAACTGCACTCCCGGCGCCTCCGCTCAGGCGGCATGACCTTCTCCGGCCTCCCACGGCCACGAGCTGCCGCGGCCTGAGATTCACACTTCCGGCGCCACCGCACTTTTGGACACATCAAAAGAACAAGTGTTTAGTATCTAAATCCCGGCGATGGACACGTTCCCTACCCCGTGATTGTAATTATCTCAGAACGTAAACAACCCCAAACACAAAACATGGCAAATCCCACATTTGACCAACTTCTTGAAGCAGGCTGCCATTTCGGTCACCTCAAACGCAAATGGAATCCTGCAATGGCTCCTTACATCTTCATGGAGCGCAATGGTATCCACATCATAGACCTCTACAAGACAGCTGCCAAGCTGGACGAGGCCGCCAATGCCCTCAAGAGCATTGCAAAATCCGGCAAAAAAGTTCTCTTTGTTGCCACCAAAAAACAGGCCAAACAGGTTATCGCCGACAAGGCTCAGTCAATCAATATGCCTTATGTGATTGAGCGCTGGCCCGGCGGTATGCTCACCAACTTCCCCACCATCCGCAAGGCCGTCAAGAAGATGACCTCCATCGACAAGATGACCAAGGACGGCACATTCGACAACCTCTCAAAGCGTGAGAAGCTGCAGATCACCCGTCAGCGCGCCAAACTGGAGAAGAACCTGGGCTCTATCGCCGACCTCAACCGTCTTCCCTCAGCCCTCTTCGTGGTTGACGTGCTCAAAGAGCACATCGCCGTTGCCGAGGCCAACCGCCTGGGCATCCCCGTCTTCGCTATCGTCGACACCAACTCAGACCCCCGCAACGTTGACTTCGTAATCCCCGCCAACGACGACGCTTCAAAGTCAATCGAGCTCATCCTCGACACCGTTGTCGGTGCCATGGCCGAAGGTCTTGAGGAGCGCAAGGTAGAGAAGGTTGACAACGAGGCCGCCGCCGAGAACGAGGAAGGCGCAGCTCCCGCCCCCAAGCGTGAGCGCCGTCGCGTTCGTCGCGCCGAGGCTCCCGTTGCAGAGGCCGCTCCCGCTGCCGAAGCCGCCGAGGCTCCTGCTGCTGAAGCTCCCGCCGCTGAGGCCGAGAAGGCTGAATAACCTACAACCCCTTTATGGTAATGATTGTGGCATGTGGCGTGCGAAAGCGCTCATGCACAGTCATTACCTTAATTTGATTATTACACCTAACACAACATAAAAAGATTACTATTATGGCAGTCTCAATTGAAGACATCAAAAAACTCCGCAAGCTCACCAGCGCCGGCCTCAGCGATTGCAAAAACGCCCTGAACGAGACCAACGGCGACATGGAAGCTGCCGTTGAAATACTCCGTCAGAAAGGCAAAGCCATCGCAGCCAAGCGCGAGGACCGTCAGGCCTCAGAGGGTTGCGTGCTTGCAAAAGCTGAGGGCAACTTCGCAGCCATCGTGGCTCTGAAGTGCGAGACCGACTTCGTTGCCAAGAACGAAACTTTCGTGAAACTCACTCAGGAGCTCCTCGACCTGGCCATCGCCAACAAGGTGAAGAGCGCCGCTGACCTCAACGCTCTCATGGTTGACGGCCGCACCGTTGCCGACCTCGTTGTCGAGGAGTCCGGCAAAACCGGCGAGAAGACCGAAATCGGCGCCTACGAGTGCCTCGAGAGCGAGTCGGTCGTTGCATACAACCACTTCGGCAACAAGCTCTCAACCATCGTTTCATTCAACAAAGCCGGCGTCGACGAGCACGTTATGCGCGACGTTGCCATGCAGGTTGCAGCCATGAACCCCGTTGCCGTCAACCGCGAGGCCGTTCCCGCCCACATCGTTGAGTCAGAGTACAACGTAGCCGTTGAGAAGACCAAAGAGGAGCAGGTTCACAAAGCCGTTGAGGCCGCTCTCAAAAAAGCCGGCATCAACCCCAACCTGGTTGACTCCGAGGACCACATCGAGTCGAACATCACCAAAGGCTGGCTCACCGCCGAAGAGGCTGACAAGGCCCGCAAGATCGCTGCCGAGACCGCTGCCGCCAAGGCTGCCAACCTCCCCGAGCAGATGATCAAGAACATCGCCAACGGCCGCATCAACAAGTTCTACAAGGAGTCTTGCCTCATGGAGCAGGAGTTCGTTAAGGACGCCAAAGTCACCATCGGCCAGTACCTCGAGAGCACCGACAAGGGCCTCATCGCCGTTGACTTCAAGCGCGTTAACCTCAACGAGGACTAATCCACGCATTCCCCACAACGTCTGCCGTGCGGCAGGCGCGAAAAAAGAGAGCCCTCGCGGCTCTCTTTTTTTCGACCTTCTCAGCTCATAATCAGAAATTCACGGCATTTCCGTAAACCTTACGGGACGTCGTTTGTTGACATTTTAAGTTAATTCATCACATTATGCTTAAAAGTGTTTTAGCCGCAGTCATCATCACAGCTTGCGCCGGCTCTGTGTCTGCGCAGACCACAGACGGCGCGGCTGTGCTCAAAGAAATCGCCGGTAAAATGGCCGCAACGGAGTGTGCGAAAGGCTCGGTGAACTTCGAAGTCATGCTTCCGAGTGCGCCCGACCCAGTTGTCTACACCATCGCCATCGAAAGCCGCAAGGCTCCCGCAGACACCATCACCGGTTGCGACTACCTCGTCGACTGGACGCTGCACAAGCAGGACGGCGGCGCGAGCACCGGCTTTGCCGCCTACTTCGACGGCAACCACTTCCGCTACCGCGACATAAAGCTCCAGGAATACCACGTCAGCGATGACCCGGTGCCTTTCCTCGGAGAGAAAGGCGTGGCGCTCTCGGCCCAGTTCGCCTCGCTCGTGCCGCAGATTATGGCGCGCCAAATTGCTAAGATGGCCTCGGACACCACCTATGTATACAAGGTCACGAAGAATGCCGAACGCATCACAGTGCGCGGCGTCGAGCGCATCCACGGCTATGACGCCATGGAGTACGAGTATGTCTTCGACGCGAAAACCGGCCTGCCCGTGAGCATCGACCAGCTCTACAATCCCGCCTCAATAACCGAGCAGACCAATGCCGGCCACTTCACATGGGTCGTCTCCAATGACTGCACGGCACTCACCAAAGAGTCGCTGACAGCGCGCTATCCCGAAGTGTTCGAGAAATACCGCGTCTCCAACTTCAAGGTTCACAGCCTGTTGGGAGCAGCCATGCCGGCGTTCTCGGCACGCGCCACCGACGGCTCGCGCTATGTCCACGACCGCAACACCGGCTTCGCGCAGCGAACGGTCATCGCCGTCCTCGACCCGGCCGTCGCCTCGGCTGAGCAGACCGTCCGCGACCTGCGCCTCGCCGCAGACTCCTCACCCGTTCCGTTCAGCATCATCTTCGCCGTCGCCGACAACGACGCCGACAAAGTACGCACGCTCACAGGCACTCTCCGTGACGGCGAAACAGCCCTGTCGTCGGCACGCTCGCTCGTCCGCGACTGCGGCATATCCGTCTTCCCCACCCTGTTGTTCTGCAACACAAAAGGCATCGTAAAAGAAATTCAGTTGGGCACGAACAATAATCTCCCGGACATTGTTATACAGAAAACAACAATATGTGACTGACCTCTGACAAAATGCCGGACACCGAGTCACCCGTAAATGCTCTGAATTCAACTCTTTTATCGCTAACAAATAAAATCTCACACATATATGCAGACAATCTTCTTTAAGGGCACACCCTGCCACACTTACGGCGAAGTTCCCGCCGCCGGCGAAAAAGGCCATTGCTATCATCTCGTTGACCAGGACCTCCAGGATTTCCAGTGCACGAAATACGCCGGCAAGCGCGTTGTGCTGAACGTTTTCCCCAGTCTTGACACCCCCGTTTGCGCCACCACCGTGCGCCGCTTTAACAAAGAGGCCGCCGCCCTTGAAAACACCGTCGTAATCTGTGTTTCGATGGACCTTCCCTTCGCCGCCAAGCGCTTCTGCACGGCCGAAGGCATCGACAACCTGGTTGTGGCCAGCGCCTTCCGCTCGCCCCTCTTCGGTCAGAAATACGGCGTACAGATTGTCGACGGCCCCCTCGCCGGTCTCCTGGCCCGCGCTGTCATCGTCCTCGACACCGACCGCACCGTGCTCTACGACCAGCTCGTTGACGAAATCACCAACGAGCCCGACTACGCCGCCGCCCTCTCCGTCCTCAAATAATACTGAAAACACATACCACCCGCAGAACGCGAAAGCGCACCGTCCCGTCAGGCAGTGCGCTTTTCGCGTATTAGGCTCTTACCTCTTATCGTGCCAGCGACATATTGATTGAAATGCCGTAGCTGGTGTTGGTGGTGGGATAGGACGAGGTGGTGACCACGGGTGTGTTGACCTGGTGGTCGAAGTAGGCCGACAGGGTCACACGCTTCGAGAGGATGTAGTTGGCGGTGAAGTTGATGGTGAGCGTCTTGCTGCCCGAGGTGGGCTGCGTGTAACCGCCCGACTCGATGCGGCGGATAAGGGCCGTGTTGCTGTCGAGGGCGAAGTTGGCGTTGAGCGTGAGGTCGTTGCTGATGCCCTGCTCCGAGCCCTTGATTTTCAGGAAGGTATTGAAGCCCACAATCTTGTAGCCGGCGCCAATCTTGAAGCCTTTCTGCTGAGCCTCGACCACCTGACCGGCCGAGCTGTTCAGCGTCAGCGTGCGGCTGTCGCGGTATTCGGCCGAGAACTGGATGTCGTTCTGCATGGTGAAGTTGAAGCCGATGAGAGGCGCGAACTTCTCCGTGATGGCCACGGACGAGATGTTGAAGGGCGACGACGGAATGGGGCGTCCGGTGAGCTCGTCGAGAGTGAAGCCCATGTTCTCACCGCCTGCCTTGACCCAGTTGAGATAGGATGAATAGGAGCCGACGGCATAGGTGCACTGGTAGGCGTGGGTGAGCGTGAAGGCTTTGAAGATGCGGCGCATATTGCCAAGGTTCAGGAAGCCGTCGTAGGTCAGGCGCCAGTTGGGGAGGACGGCGCTGAGCGAGGGGAATGGGTTGAGCCATGTCTTGCGCGGGTCGGTGCCGGTATAGGCGGAGACGAAGGCGGGGATGAGCACGTCGGAGGACGTCTCGGAGATGGTTCCGTTTTCAGGATTGAAGGCTGTTCCGGCCTCAGGCATGCCCTGGATGAAGCCCGCGTTGGGATAGTGCGTGCCCATGTACATGTTCTCGATGCGGTCGCGCACGATGGGAATATTCTCCAGGAACTTGTCGAAGGCGTCGCTGCGGTATCCGTTGTCGGCCGACGAGGAGCGCAGAGCCGTCTTCAGCGCCACGTGCGTCTTGGTGTACGAGCCGGAGTAGGAGGTCGGCATACCGGAGTACATGAACTGAATCTGGGTGTTGCGGTTGTCGGTGCGGTTCGAGGTAAGTTGCAGCTTGAGTCCCTTGGCCAGCTCGAGCTGGAGCTCGATGTTGAGCTCGTTGGTGTGGCCGATGAGTGCGGGCGAGGTCTGGCCGTCGTCGGTGATGAGCCATCCGCGTTCGAGGGCCTTGTCGACGTAGTCGTCGCCGGCAAATCCGAAGGCGAAGTCAAGGCCGGGGGCCATGGGGCCGTAACTGCGGCTCTGGCCGAAGACGTTGCCCACCTCGGGAAGATAGAGCGGCAGCTGCATGGTGTGGGTGTTGCGGTAGCGCACGCTCAGCGAGCGCGGCGAGATAAGGAAGCGCAGGGCATATTCGCCGATGTTGCGCAGCGTGCTCTTCTCGTCTTTCAGAACCTCCACAATGGTGAACTTGATGTTCTGGTCGCCCTTGTCGAGGACGGTCACGGTGTTCGGGTCGTCGATGCGGGTGTGCACGACGAAGGGCTTGCCGTCGACGGTGGTGGCCGTCACCTTCACCTTCTTTGAGCGCAGGTTGTGCTTGATGGTGACGGTGGTGTCCGGCATGAGCTTGTATGTACGTTCGAACTTGCGAGGTTTGCGCTTGTTGTCCTGGCGCTGGCGGGTATTGGCGAAGCGCTTGTTCACGTCTTTCACGAATGGAATCTTGTTCCACAGGCCGTCGAAGTTGATGCGTCCGTCAGCGGTCCATGCAGCCTGGTTGGCGATAGAGTTACCCATGTTGGTGCCTTCGATGGTGGCACCGCGGTCCCACTTGTAGGTGGCGTTGTAGTTGGCGTTGGCGGTGATGAAGTCGAGGACGGGGATGCGGTTGAACGGCGCCTTGTAGGCCATGGTGAACGTCTGGTTGTAGTTCCAGGGCGTGCCCATCGACAGAATCGAGTTCCACACTTTCTCCTTCCAGTCGCGGTATTCGTCCGGGAAGAGTTTCTTGTTGACGGCGCCCACGGGCTCCTCGATGCGCGCGGCAGTGTTCGAGTTCCATGTCAGCGACAGGCTCTTCAGAATGTTCCAGGTGATCGACAGCTGACGGTCCCACAGGAAGTTTTTGCTCACAGAGACGGGCAGCTTGAAGTTGGTGTCGGTCTCCGAGCGCACCTGCTCCTCGAAGTAGTAGCGGCTCATGTTCGTCTGGAAGGCGATGCTGTTGGGCAGCCACTGAATCTCCCAGTCCTTGATGAACTTGAGATTCTTGTTCTTGGACTTCATGAACGAGAAGGGCTTGAAGGGCGTGATGAACGGCGAATAGGAGTATTGGAACGAACCGCGGTAGTCGTTGGTGTACTGATACTCCGTGGTGGGGTCGTTCTTAGTCTGCTTATTGAAAGAGAAGTTGACGGTGAAGTTGGCGGGGTCCCAGGGCATGGGCTTCTTGCTCTGCACGTCGAACTTCAGGCCTGAGATGGAGAAGTTGCGCACGACGGTCTTCTCCTCGGCATAGCCGTTGATGGAGTCGCGTTCATGCTTGGAGCCGGCCTCGTCGAGGGCATCCTTGAGGAGGACGTCCTGGTCGAGGGGGTTGTATTTGGGCGATGTCTTCTCCTTGGAATAAGAGTAATATATGGGCGCGGTGAGCTTCAACTTGGCGGGCACGAGCTTGCCGAGATCGCCCTGGACGGCGATGTTATACTGGTCGTAGTCGTCGAGGCGGCGCTCGTTCAGGCTCTGGTCAACGCTGCCGAAGCCGGCCGTCTCCTTGTGGAAGCCGACGTTGAGCGTGGCCAGGTCGCTGACATTGAGCGTGGCGTTGGCCTTGGCCGCCCAGCCGCCTTCCTCGTTGAAGTCTGTAACCTTCATCTCGTTGACCCACACGATGCCGTCCTTGGTGACGGGGCTGTTGTTGCGGATGCCGATGAGCATCACACGCACGTCGGAGAGCGACGGGTTGCCGATCACGGCCATACGGTTGCGCTCGTTGTCGGGGTCATAGCCGGTGTAGAGCGTGCCGTAGCCCACGCCGGACTCCTCGTTGCGCTTGGCCTGGTTGCGCTCGCGCTTGAGGTCGACAAGGCTCTGAAGGTTGAAGTCGAAATAGTTCTCGGTAGGCCACACGATGGCGCGGTCGCGCGACGAGTCGTTGTTGTAGCTGCCGGGAGGCGTGAGCATCAGGGGTATCTCGTACTCGTAGTAGTTGGCCTTGATGTCCGAGCCGAGGCGCACGAAGATGCTGAGCTCGCCGCTCTTCAGGTCGGTGCGGTCGTCGATGAGTTTCTCGGCGTGAACCCACATCTGCAGGCGCTTGTAGTTGCGCAGATCGTGCTGGGTGTTGCGGTATACGCCGCGGGCGTCGCCGGCGGCAAGGCCGGTGACTTTCAGCGACATAGACTGCTCGTTGAGCTGCGTGATCTGGCTCTGTCCGGGGTCGACGATACGGGTCACGCGCGGAGGCAGAACATAGTTGACGGGCTCGCGCTTGGCATTCTCCTCGATGTTGACGACTGATATGTCGAGCTGTCCCTCGGCGGGAGCATCGCCGCGGTTGTTGAGGTTGAAGTCGTAGCTGCGCCACTCGCCGCGCACGAGCTCGAGCGTGGCAAAGCGCAGGTGGGTGGGTTTCTTGAAGCCGGTCATGAACATGCGCATGAAGCGCACGGTGCTGAGGTCGGAGATAGAGCCGACGACGCGCTCATAGTCGGACAGAGGTATCTTGAACTGGAACCACTCAACCTCGATGCCTTTGCCGTCGGGCGTGGCCTGACGCGAAACCTGACGGTCTGTGATATAGTTCTTTCCCACCACAAGGTCCTCGGGGCGTATTGACACTTTGTACTGGAAATAGCGCTCATACTCATTGAGGGTGTTGTCCTGATTTATGTCCTCAACGTCGGGGGTGGCGCGAGAGCTTTGGTAGAGGGGGTCCGGAGCATCCTCCGGTGAGAGCGAGTTTCCCTCCACGCCGTTGTAACGTTTGTAGCGTTCCAGCACACCCAGACGCTGCTCGTCGTAGTCATATCCACGATAGAAGTGGTAGTTGTCGCCGGCCGGGTCGTTGAAGGGCGAGAAGGCGTCCTCCTGCATCTTTGACTGAGTGACGGGGTCGAGCTTCGCGCGAAGTTTGTCGAGATAGTCCTTATAAGATGAGAAGGAAAACTCGTCATCATTGGGCAGTCCGTCGAGGCCGACGTCCTGACGCAGGCGAGCGCCGGTGGCATTGTCGAAGGAATAGGTCAGCGAATTCTGCGACGACACGCGGCCCCAGACCGTCTCCTTGAGATACTGGTCGTTGCCGTCGACGGGGATGCCGTTCTCGTAACTCTTGAGGCCGTCCTTGAGGATGTCCTCGGACATTTCGCCAAAATTCAGGTACAGGTCACCGCCTTCATAGTTGGGGTTGTCCGGGTCCAGGAAGGGATTCAACAGCCAAAATTGAACGTATTCAATATTGCTTTGTTCAAAGTTGGTGTTGTCCAAGCGGCGCATGATGCCGCCCCAGCGCTTCTCGGGGTTGAGCAGGTTGCCCTCGGCGTCGATGTTGTCGGCGTCAAGGTTGTAAGGGCCGCGCTCCGTGGGATAGAACGAGAGGTTGAGGGTCTGGATGATGGACGACTCGCCGTAGTTGAGCTGGCGGCCGGGGAATATCTCCTGCGAGCGCACCTCGCGCACGTAGGGGTTGGAGAGCTGAGCAAGGTCGGCCTTCAGGTAGCCGGGCGCCAGCGACGAGTTCTTCTGGGTGAACATGCGGTCGATGAAGTACCAGTTGAGCAGCGCGCGGTTCTTGCCGTAGTCGACATTGTTGGAGAGAGCGGCCTCTGGGAAGAGGGCGTCGGCGGCGCGGTCATATGGCGTCGAGGCCAGGAACCACGAGTAGGGCGAACGCAGGTCTATGCCCGTCTGCGTCGACTCGAAGTCGTCGACGTACGACGAACCTTTGTTCGAGCCGCTCTTCTGTCCGTGGGGGACAAGCTGGGCGTATTCGGCTGTCAGCGAGAGCTTTGACGGCGCAACGGAGCGCACGGTCGGAATCTTGTTGATGAGGTTGGTGAGCCACATGAAGTCCTTGTTGTAGGACAGGTTGAAGCCGAACATGGTGTTGTTCACAACCTCGTCGCCGATGTTCACCTTCTCGGTCAGCGACTTCTCGCCGAAGTGGAGCAGCGTTCCGCCCAGGGTGAAATTCTTGTTGAACTCGTATTGCAGATCGAGACCCAACAGCGTCTTGCGCTGCGTCGAGAACATCGACTGGTTCTCGAGGGTTACGCTGATGTTCTGGCCGGAGTCGATGATGCTCTGGTTGGTGATTGTCACGATGCCCATGGCGTAGTCCACGGTATAGTCGGAGTTCTCGGTCAGCGTGACGCCGCCGGCGGTGACGACTACGGAGCCTCGCGGCACGTTCATGGCGTTCAGACGAATCTGCGAGCCGGACGAGGCCTGGTATTCACCGCTGAGGATGAACTTGTTCTTGTCGGCGAACTGGCGTGCCACCACGAGCGTGGAGTCGTAGAGCTGTTCAAAAACGTATTTCTCGGCCTCGATGGGGTCCGGGATGACGCTGCGCAGGTGTTTGCCGAAAGGCTCGGCCACGGGGAAGATGACCTTGCCGGTGGACGGGATGATGGTATATCCGTCCACAAAGTCGAAGAAGCCGTCCGAGTTGCTCTCCTGGTTGGAATCCAGGCGGTCGAGGTTCATGAGCTGGAGCAGGCTCTTGTCGTTGATGCCGGGCACGGGCAGGTAGTTGATCTGCGTGCCGGTGGTGTCTGACAGGTATTTGATGTTCAGGCGGAACTTGTTCTGCTGAATCTGGTAGCCGCCGAGGTTATAGACGTTTTTCATCATCAGCCGCCACATGGGCAGGCGAGGCTGCACGGTGGTGCTCTTCAGCATCTTCACGTAGAGGCTCTGGTCGGTGGAAGTGATGTCCGAGGAGAACTCGCCGACCTGGTAGACCTGACCGTTGTATGTGTACTCATAGGCCACGGCCAGCACCTCGTCGGCGTTCAGCGCGGCCTTCACGGAGATGTAGCCGAGGGTGGAGTTGAGGGTGTATTCGTTAGAGTTGAGCAAACGCGCGCTCTCTACTTTCTCATAGTCGCGGCCGCCTTCGATGCCGTAGGCCTCAAGGGGCTCGAGGGCCTGGGTGACCTGCGCGATGTTGCGGGCGCCGGGGTATTCGCTCTTGATGACGGACAGCAGGTTGTTGGAGGCGTTGGCCGGATTGGGCAGCGACGGATTGCCCTGCCAATAGTCCGAAGCCATGGTCTTTTCCTCGGCTAAGTCCATGAATCCCACGAGGTTACGACTCTGCTCGAAGCGGCTGTTCTTGTTGGTGATCCACACCTCGATGCGGGTGATGTTCACGCCGGAGCTCACGAAGGGCAGGCGCGCGGCAAACTTGTCGTAGTTCTCGTAGAACCACTGCGAGAGGAAGAAGTGGCGGTTCTGGTCATACTGGTCGGCGTTGACGGTGAACTTGGTGGTCTGCGCGCCGCCGCGGCTGCTGACGCTCTTGCTCTCGGAATTCTGCTGCGAGATAAGTGCCGTGGCCGTCAGTTTGCCGAACTGCAGCTTGCCCTTGATACCGAACAGCGCCGTGCTGCCTCGGATGAGCGACGACCCGGTGGTCATCGACACGTTACCGGCCTCGATGTTCTTGACGATGTCGTCCTCCTTGCCCTCATAGCTGAGCTTGATGTTCTTGGAGTCGAAGTCGAAGGTGGCGTCCGTGTTATAGGTCATGCCGAATTTCAGGCGGTCGCCGACGCCGGCGTTGATGGTGGCCTGAATCTTCTGGTCGAAGTCAAAGTAGGTTTTACGGCGCGAGTCGAGCGACAGCGCGGGGTTGTCGGTTTTATTGGACTTGATGCCCATCGACACCTGCACGGAACCCTGCGTCTTGAGCGACACGCCGCCGGGGCCGAAGATTTTCTCCAGGGGGCCGAGCGCGAAGTTCATGTCGAGCACGTTGAAGGGCTTTTTCTCGGCCTTTTCCTGCACCAGCTCGAGGTTGCGCTGGCGGTAGTATTCCTGCATGGTCTGGCGCAGCTGCCAGTTGTTGTACTGCTGCTCGTTGAGCATGAACGGCGTGGCGATGTCGTAGTCGCCCACGCGCGTGCGTACGATGTACATACCCGTCTCCGGGTCGAACTCGGCCGTGGTCTTGATGTTCTCGGGCGTGGCCAGGTCGTAGCCGAGCTGGTCGGCCATCAGCTCCTCATAGTTCTGAGGCACAGTGTGTTGCACCGGAAAGGGGAGTATCACGGAGTCGAGCGGCGACATGGGCGCCGGCTCGGGATAGGCCGGGGGCGCCGGCTGGCGGGGTGGCGTGACCGTCACCTGCGCAACACCCCACAACGACATATAGAAGACGCCGCACACCAGCGCTATCACCGCTGTTGCACGTGCCATTCTGTTTCTGTTATTATGTGGTGTTGACCGGTTCATTTGTTTGCCTGATGTTTCGTAAACAGGGCTTCTGGTAAGAGTTGTGAGCCGCGGACACAAAAGCCGTCCGCGAGACCCGCGCCTGCGTCACATCATGGCCAAAGCCTTGCGGATGGCCTCCTCGACCTTGAGGGTGGGCGACTCGTCAAAGAGCTTTTTCAGCACTTTGCGCGTCTGAGCGGCAGTGTAGCCCAGCATAACCAGGGCTCCCGACGCCTCCTCGAAGACTTGCGCGGACGCAGGCGTACTTACTAATAACGCAGAGTCTATGGGTTTTATTTTGTCGCGGAGGTCAACAATTATGCGTTCGGCCGTCTTTGCGCCAATGCCCTTCACATTTTTCAGGGCGCGAGTGTCGCCGCCGCTGATGACGGCCTCAAGTTCCTGGACTGTGAAACCACTGAGAATCACCACCGCAGTGCCCGCTCCGACGCCGCTCACGCCGATAAGCTGGCGGAAGAGGGTGCGCTCGCGTTCACCGGCAAAACCGTAGAGGGTTTGCGCGTCTTCGCGGATGACTTCGTGGACGAGCAGTTTGGCCTCTTTCTTGCCCTCGAGGGCGCCATAGGTGTTCACGGAAATCTTAAGTAGATAGCCGACGCCGGCCGTTTCGAGCACCGCCTCCGTGGGCGTCAGCTGCGTCAGTTCTCCTTTTATATATTCTATCATAGTTTTCTCATCGTTTATAAATGCAATAATCATGCAAAGATACGGATTATTCCGCTCCCGTGCAATAGTCGCGGGCAGCTGATTTGGCCTGTCTGAAGGGCAAAAGAGCGCGTTTTTCATGAAATTCTGTTAATGGAAGGGTCTCTTTCCTAAAGAAATCAAAAATGTGGGCCTCCGCGATTTAACTTTTTGCACTTAGGATTGTCTTTTAAGTGTAAGCAGACGGAATAGAAGGTTCCCGAAAAGGACTGCTTACCCGAGCAAAAAGAAGCTAAAACATCACTCTAAGAGATGACAGCTAAGCTGATTAAGGCTATGGTTTAAAACATTTATCGTAAAACATTATTATCAACGCAAATATAAGACAGAAATTATGAAGATTAAATCTCTCCTTATCGCAGCAATCGTAGCCCTCGGCGGCTCAATGGCCGTCAACGCTCAGAATCCCGAAATCCTCAGCAACGAAAGCGCACTCGCCGAAGGCGTATGCGGTCCTCAGAACTGCGGTCCCAAGGACGGTCAGTGTGGCCCCAAGGACTGCTGTAGCCCCCGCGAATGTGCCGCTTTCGAAGGCATAACCCTAACCGAGGCACAGAAAACCGCCCTCAAGCAGCTCAAAGCCGACCGCAAGAACAAAGCCCTCGAGGCCAAGAAAGCCAAACGTCAGGCCGACTCGCTGAAACGAGTGGCACGCCGCGCCGAGCGCCTCGAATACCTCCACCAGGTGCAGAAAATCCTCACCCCTGACCAGTACGTAACTTTCCTGGAGAACACCATCGTCAATAACGGCGGTCCCGGCAAAGGCTTCAAACCCGGCAAAGAGTTCATGGGCGGCCCACGCCACGGCAAGCAATTCAACCGAGACAACAACGGTCCCTGCCCCTACAACAAGGAAGGCAAACCCGCCAAGGACACTAAAGACAAAAAGAACAAGCGCAACAAATAAATAGCTTCCCCCTCTCTCCCCAACTCTCCTCTTCACTTCCTAAACATTATTCATTCTCTCTCTCCGCACCGTGGCATGCCCCCTACCCCCGGCATCCGCGGTGTTCTTTTTTTGGCCCGCTTTGTACAATAAAGCCACGCGCACGTGCGTTATATATATATTTAGTAAACCAATTGTTGAAACCCAAAACATACTTATACTTACCTTTTTACGATGAAGAAATTACTTATTAGCGCCGGCGCCCTGGCCTTAGCCGCCATCGCATACGCCGCTACAGCGGGAAATGACCCGGTGCTGATGACCGTCAACGGCAAGAAAGTGCACAAGAGCGAATTCGAGTACCTCTACCACAAAAACCTCCAGCAGCAACAGCAGCCCCAGTCCATCGACGACTACCTGCAGATGTTCATCAACTACAAGCTGAAAGTGGCCGACGCCGAGGCCGCCCGCCTGGACACCACCGAGTCTTTCCGGAACGAATTCCGCAGCAGCTGCGAAGAGCTGGCAGCGCCCTACATGATTGACAGCACGGTCCTCAACAACCTTGTCAACGAGGCCTACGAACACCTCAAGGAGAATGTGAACGTCAGCCACATCATGGTCGCCCCGGCAGAGAATCCGGCCAAGAACGACTCCGTAGTCGCCATGATGGAGCAGCTTCGCGCCGACCTCCTCAGCGGCAAAGCCGACTGGGCAGCAATGGTCGAGAAATACACCGTCGACCGCGGCACCAAGAACCGCGCCGGCCTCATGGGCTGGCTCACCCCCGGCGCCTTCCCCTGGTCCTTCGAGAAAGCCGCCTATCAGACTGCCACCGGCGACATCTCCGACGTGGTTAACTCCGGCTTCGGCTATCACCTCGTGCGCGTCAACGACCGTCGTCCCGCCCCCGGCGAGGTGAAGGCCTCACACATCCTCATTCTCACCCGCGGCAAGGATGAGGCCGAGCAGGCACGCGCCAAAGTGCTCATCGACTCGCTCTACAACGTGGCCGCTTCCGGCGCCGACTTCGCCGAGCTTGCCAAGAAATACAGCCAAGACCCCGGCAGCGGCAGCCGCGGCGGCGACCTCGGATGGTTCGGCCCCGGCCGCATGGTGGCTCCCTTCGACTCAGCCGCCTTCGCCATGGCTGACGGCACCATCTCCAAGCCCTTCGCCACCAGTTTCGGCTGGCACATCATCAAGCGCGAGGCATCGCGTCCCATCCCCACCCTCGACGAGGCCCGCAAGACAATCGAGCAGCAGATCGGCGGCGACGAGCGTCGCATCCTCCCCTACCGCGCACGCCTCGAACAGCTCACGAAAGCCCACAAGGGCAAAGTGCTGAAAAGCAACGTCAACAAGCTGGCAAACAAGCTGATGAAGCAGGGCGGATGGAACGCCACCACAGTCCTCACCCTCGAGAATGACGCCACGCCCGTCGTTCAGGTCGACGGCAAAAAATTCACCATGGCCGATATGTACAAGAAACTGCCCATCATGACCGCCGACAACCTCAACGACATCGAGCAGACCCTCTTAACCGTAGCCAACGGCCTCCTGGACGAGCAGGTTGTTGAGGCCGAACGCCTCAGCATGCTGGAGAAAAATCCTGACTTCCGCAACCTCGTGAACGAATACCACGACGGCATCCTCCTCTTCGACATCTCCAACCAGAAGGTTTGGGACAAGGCCACCAAGGACAAGGAAGGCCTCGAGAATTTCTTCGCCACTCACCGCGACAACTACAAGTGGGAGGCTCCCAAATTCAAAGGCTTCATCGTCTTCGCCAAGAACGACTCAGTCATGCAGCTGGCTCAGCAGTACTGTCAGAACGAGGCCACAGCCATGAGCAACGAGGACTTCGTCAAGAACATCAAGGAGCGCTTCGGCAAGGACATCCGCGTTGAGCGCGTCATCGCCGCCAAGGGCGACAACCCAATCACCGACTACCTCGGCTTCGGCGGCCAAAAGCCCATCGATCCCAAGAAAATCCGCTGGAACGACTATTTCGCCTTCCGCGAGAAAATCATCGCCCAGCCCGAGGAAGTTGTCGACGTTCGCGCCGACGTCACCACCGAATATCAGAATTACCTGGAGCAGGAGTGGATCAAAGAGCTCCGTAACCGCTACAAAGTTGACGTAGATCAGAAGGTCCTGAAGACCGTCAAATAACTGCGGTTCAATACCTTACAACAAAGGCACGGCTCATTGCGAACCGTGCCTTTGTTGTATCCGGACCTAAGGTCTGGGCGGAAATCAGAGGGGATTGTTGAGGATGAAACGCTCGGCCTCGAGGGCGGCGCGGCAACCTGTTCCGGCAGCTACGATGGCCTGCTGGAAGACGGGGTCGCAGACATCGCCGGCGGCGTAAACGCCGTCAACGTTCGTGGCCTGCGAATGGCTCTTGATTTTGATAAATCCCTGAGCGTCAGTGTCGACATACGTTTTGAAGACCTCGCTGTTGGGGTTATGACCGATGGCCAGGAAGAAGCCGTCGATGTTGATGTCGAAGAGCTGCTCGCGCTCGGTGCCGCGGTATTCCACGAGGTGCGCGCCTTCCAGCACTTCCTCGCCGAAGAGACCGAGAGTGTTGGTGTTGAACAGAACCGTGATTTTCGGGTTCGAAAGCACGCGCTGCTGCATCACCTTCGACGCACGCAGGTGGTCTTTGCGCACAATCATATACACTTTCTCAGCCAGTGAAGCCAGATACTCGGCCTCCTCGCAGGCAGTGTCGCCTCCGCCGACTACGGCCACGCGTTTCTTGCGGTAGAAGAATCCGTCGCAGGTGGCGCAGGCGCTGACGCCCATGCCCATATACTTCTGCTCGTCGGGCAGACCCAGGTAACGGGCCGATGCACCGGTGGCTATGATGACAGTTTCGGCCATGATAGGCTCGTCCATACCGCTGACAGTCACTGCGAAAGGACGCTTCGAGAAGTCCACGGCGGTGACGAGACCGGAGTGCATCTCTGTGCCGAAGCGCTCGGCCTGGGCCTTGAGGTCGGCCATGAGCTGGTTTCCGTCAACGCCCTGGGGATAGCCGGGGAAATTCTCAACGGTGGTGGTGGTGGTGAGCTGGCCGCCGGGCTGCGGACCATCGACAAGCACGGGGCTGAGGTTGGCTCGTGAGGCGTAGATGGCGGCAGTGTAGCCGGCGGGGCCTGAGCCTATGATTAAGCATTTGGTGTTCATAACGTATCTTTGTGTTAGTCAATAATTTACCAAGAATTTTCGGATGTCGCTTTTTAGCGCAGGTCGTTCAGCTCGTAGCCGTTGGTGTGAGCCTTCGTGATGCGGAAGCTTGCGGCCGAGAGTGCGGCGCCGGGCTTGAAAGAGCGGATGGTGATGGTAATCAAGCCGCCGTCCATTGTGGCCGTTATCGAGTTGGGAATGAACGTTTTGGCGTTCACGGTGACAACGGCTGAGCGCACGGCGTTGGCCTTGGAGCGCGCTGTGAGCTGCACCATGTATGTCCCCGCGGGAGCCGGCAGGAGTTTGCAGGTGTAGAGGTTCTTATAGCCGGTGATGACGCGGAAAGGATTGCTTTCCACAAGTTCGGCGGCGGTGGGCTCGGTGATGGAGATTTCCTTGGCGGAATTCTGTCTAACCCACTGAGTCTTACCGTCATACCACACGGCAATGTCGCCGGCGACATAGGTGAACATCTGTTTGCAGACGGTCATGGCGCCGTTGCCGGAGCCGCCCGCGCCGCTGAACGAGAATGTCACGGACACAGACTTAGGCTGAGTCAGCGCCGCCGACACCTTTGCCATTACCTGGTCGGCAGTCATTGCTCCGAAGGCATTGACGCCGCACAGACACATTATTATAATAAGTAACTTTTTCAATTCCGTGTTCTTTTAGTTCTAAAAGTCATTCGCTACGGGTTAACCTTGCGAGAGGATGACGTCAAGTGTTTCTGAATCAACAAGTATGGAGCGCGGTTTGTTCCCGGAACCGGGTCCTACGACGCCGCAAGCCTCAAGCTGGTCCATGATCTTGCCGGCGCGGTTGTAGCCTATCTGATACTTGCGCTGCAGGATTGAGACGGACGCCTGACCTTGTCCCACGAGGAAGCGGGCGCAGTCATCGAAGAGCGGGTCACGCTCGAGGCCACCGCCCGCAAAGCCGCCTGCCTGAGGCGCCTCACCTCCGCCGGCCGCGAGAATCGGGTCGGGCAGCATATACGGCTCCAGGAAACCGACCTGATCGTTGACATAGTCGCAGATGCGCTCGACCTCTTCGGTGCTGATGAACGCGCACTGCACGCGCTCCATGGCGCCGCCGGCCGAGTAGAGCATATCGCCGCGGCCGATGAGCTGGTTGGCGCCGGGGCGGTCGAGGATGGTGCGTGAGTCGACCATCTGGTTCACACGGAACGCTATACGCGTGGGACAGTTTGCCTTGATAAGGCCGGTGAGCACGTTGGTCGACGGGCGCTGTGTGGCGATAATCATGTGGATACCCACGGCGCGCGCCTTCTGAGTGATGCGCGTCACGGGGCCCTCGACCTCCTTGCCGGCCGTCAGAATCAGGTCGGAGAACTCGTCGATAATCACCACTATATAAGGCATATAGCGGTGACCGTTGGCAGGATTGAGGCGGCGCTCGCAGTAGCGGCGGTTGTAGTCCTTGATGTCACGCGTGCGCGCATCCTTCATCAGCGCATAACGCTGGTCCATCTCCACGCACAGGCTGTTGAGGACGGCCAGCACGCGGTTCATGTCCGTCACGATGGGGTCGTCGTCATCGTCGGGAAGCTGAGCCAGATAATGCTTTTCGAGTTTGGAGTAGAGGCTGAACTCGACCATCTTCGGGTCGATGAGCACAAATTTGAGGTCGGCGGGATGCTTCTTGTAAATGAGCGACGCAATTATCGCATTGAGGCCCACGGATTTACCCTGACCGGTGGCACCGGCCACGAGAGCGTGAGGCATTGAGGCAAGGTCGGTCACGAACACCTCGTTGGAGATTGTCGAACCCAGGGCAACGGGCAGAGCCTTAGTGCTCTCCCGGAATTTGGGCGCCTCGAGCATCTTGCGCATCGACACAATCTGCGGGCTGTTGTTAGGCACCTCGATGCCCACCGTTCCGCGGCCGGGCATAGGAGCAATGATACGGATGCCTTTCGCTTTGAGGCTCAGGGCAATATCGTCTTCGAGGTGTTTGATGGTGGAGATGCGGACGCCTTCGGCCGGCACAATCTCGTAGAGTGTGATGGTGGGTCCTACTGTGGCTTTGATGTGTGCGATAGAGACGTTGTAGTTGCCTAAGGTGCGCACGATTTTCTGGATGTTTTCCTCAAGCTCTTCCTTGCTGACGGTTTTCTTCTCGTCGCGCTCGTCGAGGAGTTCCAGGGGCGGCTGACGGAAATTCGGCAGCTCGGCGTGAGGGTCAAACTCCTCTTGCTCGGGGCCGTCGATGAGGATTCCCTGCGCCGGCTCTTCCGTTGCATCCTTCTCGCCGTTCAGCGCCGGGCGCTCCACGTCGACCGTGATGCTGCGCTGCTCGGCGGCCTTCTCCGGCTTTACAGCTGCAGCAGGCTCGTCATCATCGATAGCGAAAGACGACTCCGTCTCCTTGTGTGATTCTTCCACCTTTGCAGGATTGGCCGAAGCCACATCCGCAACAGACTCAGCCTCAGAAGGTTCTACTTTAGCAGAGTCATTCAGAGGCGTGGGCTCTTCATCGTCTGCGAGGACGCCGGTGTTCTCCATAACAGGACGTTTGGGCAACTTGGGAACATGATTTGCGACAAATCTTCCGGCGCGGAGAATCGGGTATAGGAAGACGCAGACCGTGGCCGCCAACAGAATTAGCGTAACCAGCAGCGGGCCAATCCAATCCGTGGCCTCGAACAGCGCCTTGTTCAGATAATGGCCATGCGTTCCGCCCCAGAGAACGGCGGCATCGCCGACGTATGCAATCAGCCCGGAGACAACAGAGACGGTGATTGCCAAGAGCAGACTTTTGAAGGTGAATTTCCAGAAATTAATCTTCCAATGCGCTAACAGACAGCCGCCTATCGTGAACAGGTAGATAGCCAGCACGAAGGCGCCCAATCCGAGAGCATCGGTGAAAAGTGCGTTGCCGAGCCATGCGCCGACGGCGCCGCCGACATTGTCGATTTTGCGGCCGGAGTCAATCATTTCCTTGACCGTGTTGTTGAGCACAAGGCTCTGGTCGTGGGCGGCATTGCGCAGGTGCGAACACAGAATCACAACCATGGTCGTTGCCACAAGGATGGCGACAATGCCGAGGAACACGTGGAAGCGGCGGTCAAAGAGGAAGGCGGTGATGCCGCCGGCACGCTTTGCATGGCGGTCGGCGTTCACCTGCGGACGGCGCGGGCGACGCGATGCGGTCCGGCGCTCTGCCCGTCTGTCGGCAACCTGTTCTTCGGCATAAGCCTCATTATCAGCGTCTTGTGCAGGTTCGGGATCAGTGCTATTTCCGGCCTCATAGGCGCCTGCCACCTCATAATAAGGCAGATCGCGGTCGGAGGCTACGGACGCTGATGCCTCGTTTGCCGGCTGTTCGGCGACAGGCGCAATAACCTTTTCGTCCTCGTTGAAGGGCTCGGGAGGCGTCAGATCGGGTGTGTCGTGACGGCGCACAACGCGCTGGGTGCGCTTGCGCGCGCCGCGTGCATCGGTGGCTTTCACACGTCCTTTGCCGCCGGAGTTGCCACCGGTCTCGCCACCTATGTTGTTCAGTTGAAGGTCAAATTCGTCCATGATAGTTTGATGTCTCAGAGTGCTTTAAGTGAAGCGATGACTGACTCGGGGTGCTCGGCGCCGAAGACAAAGCTGCCGGCAACAAGTGCGTCGGCACCGGCCTCGGCCAGGCGTGCGCCCGTCTCAAGATTCACGCCGCCGTCTATCTCGATAAGAGCCTTCGAACCGGCCTCGTCTATCATGGCGCGCAGGCGACGTGTCTTGGCGATGGTGTTCTCGATGAACTTCTGACCGCCGAAACCGGGGTTCACGCTCATCAGCAGAACCATGTCGACGTCGCCGATGATGTCCTCGAGCGTGGACACGGGCGTGGCCGGATTCAGCGTCACGGCGGCCTTCATGCCGGCGGCCTTGATTGACTGGATGGTGCGGTTGAGGTGGATGCACGCCTCCTGGTGAACGTTCATGATCGCGGCGCCGGTGTCGCGCACGCGGCTCACGAACTTGTCGGGGTTGACGATCATCAGGTGTACGTCGAGGGGCTTCTTGGCTTTGGTGGCGATGGCGTCGATCACCGGGAAGCCGAAGGATATGTTGGGGACAAAGACGCCGTCCATAACGTCGAGGTGGTACCAGTCGGCCTCCGAGCGGTTGAGCATTTCAACGTCGCGATCAAGATTGCCGAAGTCAGCGGAGAGAAGTGAGGGAGAAACAATCATGGTGTGTGTATATGTCTTTATATTAGGGTTTTATGGGTATGTCAGTTTTTCTTTTCGGGTTTGTGGGAGAACCAGCGGTAGATCATAAAGGCCACGATGCCCACGAGCAGAGCCAGGCCGGCATAGGAGAGATAGGCATTGTACTCTTCGATTTTTTCCATGAGCACGTCGAGGCTCACGGTCTTGCCCAGCCAATAGCCGAGGCCGCCGAGCACGGCGTTCCAGACGAGTGCGCCGAGCGAGGTGAAGATGCAGAAGGTGCCGAGGTTCATGCGCGCGAGGCCGGCAGGAATGCTGATGAGCTGGCGCACGGCGGGAATCAGTCGGCCCAGGAAGGTGGAGATGGCGCCGTGTTGGTCGAAGTATTTCTCGGCATGTTCGACCTTAGCCTCGTTGATGAGGCACATGTGGCCCATGCGTGAGTTGGCGAATTTGTAGACGATGGGGCGGCCGATCCACATCGAGAGATAATAGTTGACGAGCGCGCCGATGAGTGCGCCGACAGTGGCGACGGCAATGACGCCGAAGAGGTTCATGTCGCCTTTCGTGACGGCCAGGTAGGCGGCGGGGGGCACGACAAGCTCCGACGGGAACGGGATGAACGAGCTCTCGATGATCATGAACAGGAGCACCCACCAGTAATTGGCGTTCTCGATAAAGAACTGAAAAAACTCTTTAGCGTCAAAAAAGAGGGCACAGGGAATTGTTAAATCCATTGTAAATCAGGGTCATACATTAGTAAAAGCGCAAGCGAGCGCAGACATTTCGGCCGGCTTGGTTTTCACCGGCCCGAGCCATGAGGCCATGGGAATACAAAGGTACGAAAAAAGCCTCAAACAGCAACGTCCGAGGCCTTATTTTTTTTGCAAGTTTTCATCGAAAAATTCGATGCTAATCGTTGTCTTGCCAGAACAGGAGCGGGTCGAAATGTTCGAGGTCAAAGTTTTTGACATTCTTGGGCTGGAGGGTGAATTTCAGCGTCTCGAAGAACACGATGGTCCAGCGCAGAGTGATAACCATCGTAGCGTGGTCTTCAACGCCCATAAAGCCCATTTTCTCCATGTCCGTACTCGGAATCCGCTTCTGCAGGAACTCATCGACGTAGTTGCGCGCCTCTTCGAACCGGCTCAGGCAAATCAGCGCGACGACATATACCACATGAAGCGTGGGCGAGACATCGCCGCAGATCTGTCGCACCATATCGACATCTTCAATCACGTTGTCGAAGTGCTTGAGATGGAGGTGAACAACAGCCGCCAGCGTAATCACAGGGACAATGTCCCAAGCCTGTATGTTGTCGGCATCGCCGCTGATATTGCGATAGATGGCGTTGAGGATCGAGCACGTTCCTTCGAGCGAGTTGTGGAAATAGACCGAACGGGCCCAGCTTGTCCACATTCTCACTTTGTCGGGCAGCATCTGCGTGCTGTTGTCGCTCATGCCCCACAGCTCATCGAGATAGGCATCCATCGCGAGTCCGGCCGGAGACAGAATCACGAAAGCGCTCTGCAACGACAGGCTCTCCGGGAAACGTCCAACTGCCTCTGTGACAATGTTCAACAACGTTTCGCGCACATTCTCGTCGGAGAACGAACGCGGATAGGCCACATCGACATAGCTCTCCAGAATCGCCATGCTGTCAGGGTTCTCTTTGGCCATCGCCTCAAGCTCTTTCAGGTCGCCTTTCTGCTTGAGATAACGGGCTTTGGATACCAGCGCCTCGGGATATTTCGGGTCAATGGCCAGTGCCATCTCGGCGGCGTCATAAGCCTCTTTCATGTTGCCAAGGTTAAGGTGTGCCGTGGAGATAAGGCTCCAGTATTCAGCATTATACGGCATCTCGGTGACCAGGTCGTCAAGCGGCCGCAGCGCCATCTGATACTTCCCCTGGTCCATGGCCGATGCGCTCAGCTCATAGAGGAATGCGGGGCGATAGGCCAGCGACGCGTAGACGGTCTCGATGTTGTCGGCCATCCACTGGAGATTGTCGGTGTCTGCGGCGTAGTTGACGAGCTGGATGATTTCCTCGTCGCCGATGTCGCTGTTTTCGCTGACAGTCTGGCGGATAAACTTCAGGGCATTCTCGCGGTCAAGGATATTGGCGCGGGCATCGAGGATGCGCGACAGCAACGTGGAATCTGCCGAGTGGTCGGCGTTGAAGCTGTTGACGGCGGCCGGACCCAGAACGTCGGAGTAGAACACAGCGCGGCGCTCCAGCAGCTCCTTGTTGCCGGGATAGTGCGCGGCGCCCCAGAACAGTGCCTCGGCGCGGAGATAGTCCATGCCGTAGTCGCCGGCAAAGTCAAAGATGTCCAGCAATTCCTCAACGTCGAAGTCGGCGGTGACGTCCCCCTCCTTCAGCGCTGTGGCAAATCGTTCCAGCAATGCCTTGTTCTCGTCCTCGTAATTGTCCATATATCAATAGCTTAATGATTGGCGTTCTTCGCCACGCTGTCCGCATGGCGAAGACGTCGTGTTAATGTTCTGATTTTCAGCCCTTATTCTGAACTTTCTCCCACGTGTCCTTGAGCTGGATAGTGCGGTTGAACACCAGGTGCTCGGGCGTGGAGTCGTAGTCGGGGGTGAAGTAGCCGATGCGCTGGAACTGGAACTTGGTGCCGCGCTTGGCGTTTTCGGCGATGAACGGTTCTACCTTCACGCCGGTCACGACCTTCAGCGAGTCGGGGTTCAGCATTTCGCGGAAGTCGCGCTCGGTCTCGGCAGCGGGATTCTCCACGTTGAAGAGGCGGTCGTAGAGACGCACCTCGGCGTCAACGGCGTGGGCTGCGGAAACCCAGTGGAGGGTGCCTTTCACCTTGCGGGCGGCGCCGGGGGCTCCGCTGTGGCTCTCTGGATCGTAGGTGCACTCGATCTGCGTGATGTTGCCGTCGGCGTCTTTCACAACGTTCTCACACTTAATGATATACGCGCCTTTGAGACGCACCTCCTTGCCGGGTGCAAGGCGGAAGAATTTCTTGGGCGGCTCTTCCATGAAGTCGTCGCGCTCGATGTAGATTTCGCGTGAGAAGGGCATTGAGTGTGTGCCGGCGTCCTCCTGCTCGGGGTTGTTGTCCATCTGCACGGTCTCCACCTGCCCCTCGGGATAGTTGGTGATGACAACCTTCACGGGGTTGATGACGGCCATGGCTCGCGTGGCAATCTTGTTGAGGTCGTCGCGCACGGCGTGTTCGAGCAGGCTCACGGAGTTGAGGGCCTCGTACTTGGTGTAGCCGATGGTGTTGATGAAGTTGCGGACGGCGGCGGGGGTGAAACCGCGGCGACGCAGGCCGCAGACGGTCGGCATACGGGGGTCGTCCCAGCCGTTCACCAGACCCTCTTTCACCAGGGCCAGCAGCTTGCGCTTGCTCATCACGGTGTAGGTCAGGTTCAGGCGGTTGAACTCAATCTGGCGGGGACGGTAGCTCTCGTCGGCAATCTCGTCGATAAAGCGGTCGTAGAGAGGACGGTGAGGCACGAACTCCAGGGTGCAAATCGAGTGTGTGACGCCCTCGAAATAGTCGCTCTGGCCGTGTGCGAAGTCGTACATAGGGTAGACTTTCCACTTGGTGCCGGTGCGGTGGTGAGGCGTCTTGATGATACGGTACATGATGGGGTCGCGGAAGTGCATATTGTCCGAGGCCATGTCGAGTTTGGCACGCAGCACGCGGCTGCCCTCGTCGAACTCGCCGGCGTTCATGCGCTGGAACAGGTCGAGGTTTTCCTCGACGGAGCGGTTGCGGTAGGGGCTCTCCTGACCGGGCGTGGTCGGCGTGCCCTTCTGCGCGGCAATCTGCTCGGAGGTCTGGTCGTCGACATAAGCCTTGCCCTCTTTGATGAGGCGGATGGCCAGGTCATAGAGTTTGGGGAAATAGTCCGAAGCATAGTACTCGCGGTCGCCCCAGTCGAAGCCGAGCCAGTGGATGTCGTCGCGGATGGCGTCGACATATTCAACATCCTCTTTCACGGGGTTGGTGTCGTCAAAACGCAGGTTGCAGGTACCGCCGAATTTCTCGGCGACGCCGAAGTCCATGCAGATGGCCTTGGCGTGACCAATGTGCAGATAACCATTGGGCTCGGGCGGGAAACGCGTGTTCAGTCGTCCTCCGTTCTTGCCGGCCTTGAGGTCGTCATAGACAATCTGTTCCACAAAGTTCAGCCCTTTTTTCTCACTGTTCTCAGCCTCTGCTGCGGCTGCTGTCTTCTCTTCCATATAATGATTGTTTATTGCTTGTTGTTTATTATTAAGGGGTTACGCTTCCTTAAGCTCATGACCCATGCGCTCGCGCTTGGTGTGCATGTAGAAGCGGTTGTATTTGTTGGGCGTCACCTCGATGGGCACGTTCTCAACCACGGTCAGTCCGTAGCCTTCGAGGCCGATGCGTTTCACGGGATTGTTGGTCATCAGGCGCATCTTGCGGATGCCTAACATGTTCAGAATCTGAGCGCCCACACCATAGTCGCGCTCGTCGGCGCGGTGACCCAGGTGTATATTGGCGTCGACGGTGTCCATGCCCTGCTCCTGGAGTTTGTAGGCGCGGATTTTGTCCATAAGGCCGATGCCGCGGCCCTCCTGGCTGAGGTAGAGCACGCATCCGCGGCCCTCTTTCTCAATCATCTGCATGGCGCGGTGGAGCTGCTCGCCGCAGTCGCAGCGCTGCGAGGCGAAGATGTCACCGGTGGCGCACGACGAGTGGACGCGCACAAGCACGGGCTCGTCGCCGGCGGCGACATCGCCCTTGATGATGGCGATATGCTCCAGGCCGTTGTCCTTCTGGCGGAAGGGGATGAGGTGAAAATGGCCATAGGCAGTGGGCAGGTCCACTTCTTCGCCGCGCTCCACAAGGTGCTCGTGCTCAAGACGATAGCGGATGAGGTCGCGAATCGAGACGAGGTGCAGTCCCCACTCGTCGGCGCGCTTCCGCAGTTCGGGGAGGCGCGCCATGGTGCCGTCTTCGTTCATGATTTCCATGAGCACGCCGACGGGAGCGAGTCCGGCCAGGCGACAGAGGTCGACGGCGGCCTCGGTGTGTCCGGCACGCTTCAGCACGCCGGCCTTCTGGGCGTAGAGGGGATTCACGTGACCGGGGCGGCCGAAGGTCGACGGCACGCTCTCGGGGTCGGCGAGGGCGCGCAGGGTGGCGCAGCGGTCTTCGGCGCTGACGCCTGTGGTGCAGCCCTCGAGTTTGTCGACAGTGATGGTGAACGGCGTGCCGAGCATCGACGTGTTTTCCTCGACCTGTTTGGTCAGACCGAGCTCATGGCAGCGGTCGATGGTCATCGGCGCGCACAAAACGCCGCGCGCATTGTGGAGCATGAAGTTCACCTGCTCCGGCGTGATCTTTTCCGCGGCGATGATGAGGTCGCCCTCGTTCTCGCGGTCTTCGTCGTCAACGACAATCACCATCTTGCCGGCGGCGAAATCGGCGATTGCGTCCTCTATTCTGTCAAGTTTAATTGTTTCACTCATTGTTAGTTACGTTTTTGGAGGTATTATTCTCTTCAACATCTATAACGTTTTCGGTGGGGTCGGAGTTTACGGTCGGCTCGTTATCGTCCTGAGGAGCGGCCTTTTTGCCGCGCCCTTTGCGCAGTTCGCCGGCGCGACGGACGGCGCGCTCTTTCCAGCGCGCCAGTGCGGTCTTCTTCGCAGCGTCATCGTGACCGGGAACATCGTCGCCGGTCAGCAGGATAGTGCGGATGCGATGGCATACATCGCGCACAAGCGCAACGTGGCGGTCGGTGGTCTCAAGCGGCAGGGTGTTGAGCAGCTTCAGTATGCGCGAATCCTCTGAGTATGAAACGGTTGAAATCATGTTCTCATATTCCTGCAATAGGTCTTCATTGAAGATTGCAGAGAAGATGCGCCGATAGAACGGACGCTTTCTGACCATGGCGATGCGGTCGTTGAGAGCCGCGGTGAACTTGTCGATAGCTTCGACCATGGCCTCGGCCGGAACGGTGTGGATGACCACCTCTTTCTTCTTGATGTTGCGGCGCCATTTCTTGCCTTTGAGGTGGAGATGGCGCACGAAGAAGCGCACGTAGTTGTCGAGCTCTAGGGCGTTGGAGTCGTGCACGGCCTTGTAGGTGAAGATGATACCCAAAGGCAGCAATACCATGGTACTCAGCCAGATACCGAACCACACGGAGCTGCGGCCGTCACGCGCCATCTTGTAGCCCGACTGGTCAAAGATGAAGTAGACGATGAAGAGACCGATGGAGATGACCAGCGGCGTGCCGAGTCCGCCCTTCTTGATGATGGCACCCAGCGGGCCGCCTATGAAGAAGAAGAGGAGGATGGAGATGGACAGCGTGAATTTCTTCTGCCGCTCGATGTCGTGGCGGCGCATAAGTTTCTGTTCCTCAGTGAGAACCACGCTGCGGAACTCGAGGTCGTCGTGGGCGCGTTTCACCTTGGCGAGGGCCTGCGTGAGCATGGCGCGCGCTGCCGACGGATTGTTGGCGGCGAAGAGGGTGTCGATGTTCACGGCGCCGGGTTTCACCTTAACGTCGGGACGGCGTACGCGCACGAGCTGATGGTTCTCCATCTTGTTCGTATAGTATGGCACGCCAAGGTACGGGTCCTCTTTCAGCTCTTTGCCGTAGACGCTGCCGATGCTGTCGACGCGCTGCTGGATGGAGTCGATGGCAACAGTCAGCTCAGCGATGTTCTTGCCGATGTATTGCGAGCGCATTCCGCTCTCGTCCAGGCGGTTGAAGTTGGCGTCGAAGGGGATGTACACGCGTTTGCCGCTGAACATCTCGCGTCGGAACGGCATGTATCCTTTGCTGTTGAAGCCCAGGCTGCCGTTCTGAACGTTCTCGAAAAGCTGGCCTTGATAAAGCTGCAGGAAGATGCGGCTGCGGTCGGCCGTGAAGCTGATTTTGCCGCTGTCCGCAAGGATGATGCGCGAGTTGTCCATGCCGCGCGTAACGTCGTAGATGATAAGGCCGTAGAGCATGCCCGTGTTCATGTCTTTGTTCTCGACATACATGTTCATGCCGGGGATGTCGTCGTAGAACGAACGCACGGGAATCTCGACCTCCGGGCTCTTCTGGCGCATGGAGAACAGCAGCGTCCACATCTTTGTCTGCGCGATGGGCAGCACGTTATTCTGGAAGAAGAAAGCGCCGATGGCGATGAGCACGATGAGGATGATGAGCGGCCGCATGATGCGCAGCAGCGATATTCCCGCGCTCTTCATGGCCGTCAGCTCGAAGTGTTCGCCAAGATTGCCGAACGTCATCAGCGACGCCAGCAGAACAGCCAGCGGCAGCGCCGTCGGCACCATCGTCAGCGCCGCATAGCCGAACAGCTCCGCCACAACGGAGATGGCCAGGCCTTTGCCAACGAGGTCGTCGATGTAGCGGAACAGAAACTGCATCATCACGATGAACAGACAGATGAAGAAAGTCATGGCCAGCACCGGCAGGAACCGCTGCAGCATAAACGTGTATAGTCTCTTCACCAGTACCATCGTTTCTTCTCTCTTATAACGTTAAGTCTCTCGCTGTGTTTGCGTTAAGTCTGTGAGTGACGTTGGCTTTAATGCATTTGCAACGGGGTGTTTGTCTCCCGCGCCGTTGTTGAAAATTCCGCACCTGCCTGTTACGGCCGAGCCGCGGCTTATCAACTTACAAAATTACAAAAAATTTCGGACCTGCCAACATATTTCCCGCCATTTTCGGCCCTTTGTCAGCAGCCGGGCGGTCATTCCTCGGTTCGCGAACACCTCTAACCATGCAAACGCACAAAAGCCCTGACAAAGCTTGCGTGCGTTTGCCAAGGCCTTTGTGCCTTTTCTGAATCGTGTCAGACCGGAAATCAGTCGTCAAAGTCCACTTTGTCCTTCTCAGGATTGCGGAATTTGAGCTTGTGCTCGATGTACTCCTGCGTGGCGATGAGCGTGGGCTTCGGAAGTTTCTCGTAGTAGCGCGAAATCTCAATCTGCTCGCGGTTCTCCGAAACCTCTTCCATGTTGTCAGTCAGAGTGGCGAACTCCTGAAGCTTCTTCTGGAGGTCCTGCTTCATCTCGGCTGCAATCTGATCTGAGCGTTTGGCAATGATGCACACCGTCTCATAAACATTGTTGGTGTCCTCGGAGAGGGCAATCATGTCGCGGGTTACGGTGTTTAAAGGTGCGTTAGTCTTCTTGTAATCCATTGTATATTAATGTATTTTGTTTTCAATAAGAATCGGGCGTCCGTCATCACTCCTTCACATAGCGCTGGGCTATCTTCAGTATATTTTCAGCCTCCTTTCGGTTCGGGCTGTCGGGATAGTTGTTGATGAAAGAGTAATACTCGTCAACGACGTCGCGGAAACGGTCGGCCTTGCGCTCGTCAACAGAGTTGTCGGCCTCCTGGAACTTGGCCTTCAGGACCAGCAGCTCCAGGTCTTCCTTATATTTTGAATAGGGATAATCCTTGATGGCGTTCTTGGCAACGATGATGGCGCTCTCGTAGTTGTTGCCCATATAGTTGCCGAGATTGTAGTAGAGCTGAGCGTTCTGCAACTGCTTGAGTGTCAGCTTGTCCTGCAGCTCGAAGATAGCATTCTGAGCCTGAGGCACTTTCTCTGAGCGGGGGAAGTAGTCGAGGAAGGCCTGCAGCTCTTCGATGGCCTTCAGCGTATAGGTCTGGTCGAGCTGAGGGTCGGGCGAGTCGAGATAGTAGCCGTAGCCGCAGTAGTAGCGTGCCGGCTCGGTGTACTTGCCCTTCGGATAGCGCTCGTAATATTTCTGGAAATAAGCGCCCGAGCTGATATAGTCCTTGTTCTCAAAGCAGCTCATAGCCAGCAGGTAAAGGCTCTCCTCGGCTTTGTCGCTGCCTTTGAAGACCGTTATGCAGTCCTTCAGAAGCGTGGCCGCCTGCTGATATTTCTTCTCGGCGAACGCGCGCTTCGCGTACTCAAACTTATAGTTATAGTCATTGCTCTTCTGAACCTTAACATACTCGCCGCATCCGGTGAGAACAGAGGCCGCGCCAAGCAGCATCATAGCCAGAAAGACTCTTAGTATGCGCATATTCTTTATTGGTATAACCTGATTTTTTTTCATCAGTCAGACACACGATTACCATGCCACGTCAGGTCACAATTATCTCTGCCTGCCTATTTTTCAAAATACAAAGTTATAAACTTTTGGCGACATACACCCACTTTTCAGCCTATTTTTATAAAATTTCACATTTAAACCCGCCCCAAATCCCCTTTTTATGCCCCTGCCATGCTTTTTATGCCCTATCCCTGCCTCTTGGTTGCCAAAAAATGCTTACCTTTGCACATCTATATTCCGCGACAGAACAACTTAATCGCATCCGTCACGCCAAAAACGACGCTCATTAACATCTCACCCGGAAACTAATAACATCACCCTAAGAATATGAAGCCGGCAAATATCCTGCGCGCCTTTGCGGCCGCATTAGCCATCACCCTGGCCGCCTCGGCCCCCCTGGCTCAGGTGTCTACTTCCATCACCACACACAAAGTCAAAAAAGGCGAAACCCTCTACGGCGTCGCACGTCAGTACAACGTGCCCGCAGACTCCATCATCCGCTACAACCCCTCGGCCGTCAACGGCCTCCTCGAAGGGCAGAACCTCATAATCCCCGGTGTGGGCGAAGCAAAGGCCGCCACGGAACAGCAGCAGAACGCCGGATGGCGCGACGCCAACCGCCCCGCCCAGGCCCAGCAGCCCGCCGTTGAACAGCCTGCCGCTCAGCAGCCCGCGCCCGCGGCTCAGGAGGCACCGCTCAACGACGGAGTTGACCCCACGGCCCAGATTAACCCCAACGCCGTAGCCGCTTCTGACTCGGCAGCCGTCGGCGACTCGCTCAACCGCTGCATCGCCCCCGTCGAGCGCACAATCACCGTCTCGCTCATCCAGCCCTTCATGCTCCAGCGCGTCCCCACCCAGAAAGACCAGCTGACAACCGACTTCTACCGCGGCATGCTCATCGCTGCCGACTCACTGCGCACGCTCCTCCCCCATGTCAAACTCATGGTCTACGACACACGCAACGACACGAAGCGCCTCGAGAACTACCTCGCCCAGGAGCCGCAGCTCCGCGAGGCCGACATCATCATCGGCCCCGACAACGCCGAGCACCTCGCTATCATCGCCAACTACTGCCGTGAGAACAAAGTGCCCCTCCTCAACAACTTCGTCCTCCGCGACACCACCTACCTCGCCAACCCTTACGTCCTCCACGGCAACATCACAAGCCCCGACATGACCACCACAGCCATCCATGAGCTCGTCACAATGTGCCGCAACGACTCAATCACCCCCGTGCTACTCCACGCCGAAAAGCCCGACAAAGACATGAAATCATTTGTCGACGCAGCACAAAAGGCACTCGAGGAAGCCGGTTTCACCCCCCGCACCATCGAATACTCCTCGGCGCTCACCGTCGAAGACCTCCAGGGCCTCCCCGCAGGCCCCGGCAACAACTACATCTTCATCCCCAACGGCAGCGCCCTCGAAGACTTCAACCGCTACGCCAAGGCCATAACCGCCTTCAAAGAACAGAACCTCGGAACAAACATCATACGCCTCTTCGGATACCCCGAATGGGTCACCTTCCGCGAGAAAAACCAGGAGCTCATGCACAGCGCCGAGACATACATCTACTCACGCTTCAACCCCGACAGCCACAGCTTCAACGCCCGCGACGTCCTCGCAGCCTTCCAGCGCTGGTATCGCCACAGCCCCGTCGACGGCGTGCCCTCACAGGCACTCTGGGGCTTCGACACCGGTTGCTTCGTGCTCTACAACCTCGCCAACGGATTCTCATTCCGCCCCGGCAACACCCTCCCCGTCTCTTACAACGGCGTACAGAACTCCTACTCATTCATCCGCGACGACCGGAACCCCGAGCAAGGCCCCGCCAACACAGCCATGTACATTGTCAGCTACCTCCCCGGTGGATTCATTGACGCACGCATCGTAGAAAAATGAACAAAACAACCTCACGCCGCCGCCTCGCCACACTTCTGGCCTGCGCGTCCATAGCCATCTCTGCCACAGCCGAATCCCATTACAAGCCCCACATCTCAGTGGGCGCTCACGCCGGATTCGCGATGTCACAGATGTCTTTCAGCCCGTCGATATCCCAGAACTGGTCAGACGGATTCACCATTGGCGGACAGTTCCGCTATGCCGAAGAAAAAATATTCGGACTCATCGGCGAACTCAACATCACACAACGCGGCTGGAAAGAACACTTCCGCGACCACGAAGACCTCGATTACCACCGCACACTCACCTACATCTCCGTGCCCCTCATGACCCACATCTACTTCGGCAGCTCGCGCTTCAAAGGCTTCGTCAACCTCGGCCCCGAGTTCAGCGTCATGATCGGCGACAACATCAGCTCTAACTTCGACTACCACAACCCCCAGGAGGCCGGCATACCCACATCGCGCCACACCGAGCAACTCACCATGGACATCTCCTCGCGCTTCGACTACGGCATCACCGCCGGACTCGGCGCCGAATACTACATCAAACCGCGCCACAGCGCCTACCTCGAAGTCCGCTTCTACTACGGCCTCGGCAACATCTTCCCCTCCTCCAAAGCCGACACCTTCTCCGCCTCCCGTTCCATGACCCTCTCCGCCACCCTCGGCTACAACTTCCGCCTCA
>SFOH01000070.1 GCA_004552485.1 Bacteroidales bacterium
CTTGGCTGTAGAGCCGAAGAGTTCGTCGATGACGGTGCCGTCCACGTCGAAGGGCAGTGCGACGGCGTTCATGCCCTGTGCGAAGCCGGGCTCGAAGTAAACGATGGCGTCGTTGGCGCCGCCGTTGAATTCGGCGTCATCGGCCACGCGGACAACTTTGCGAAGAACGATGTCCTTGACTACTGAAGCGTCGGCGACATCGATGCCGGAATCGAACTCCTGGAGGCCTTCGGCTTTCACGTCGAGGGCGTAGAAGCGACTGCTCTGGATAACGTTCACTGAGTAAGCGCCGTCAGCGGCTGTGACAGCCTCGTACTGGACGTCGTCGCCGTCCTCGCTGGTGAGGTTCACGACAGCGCCGGCCACGGCGTTGCCCTGATAGTCGGTGACGGTGCCGGAGAGGGTGCGTGCCTCGACAGCCAGGTCGATGTAGGCCATGGGCAGGTAGGTCTGTGACCAATCACCCTTGAGGGAGTTGTCATTGCGCTGGTTATAGCAGTTCTTGGTCTTGGACTGCTCGAAGTTGAACACCTTGTAGCCGCTTGCGTCGGTCTTCACGAACAGGCGCAGTGACTTGCCGGCCTCGTAGACCAGGGGCTCGGGGAAGTTGATGGTGAGCAGGTCGATATTATCGGAAGAAGAGGGCCATGTGTAGGATGCTTCATCGATGACCTTGGTCATGGCGGAGGCATCGTAGACAGTGCCGGAGGGAGCGGGCTGGACGGCCTCGTCGGTCCACTCGTAGTAAACCTGGAGCGAGGTGGTGTGCTCTGTCGAGCCTTTACCTTTCAGACGGATGGCGTTGATCTTGGCACCATTGCTGAGGCCGAGCTCATCGGCGGGGAAGGTCATGACGCCCTCATTGTGTCTGTAGTTGAGGTTGACGGGCGTTGAGCCGGTGCCGTTTGCAGTGCCGACAACGACCTCGCTGCTGAGAACTTCATCAACGAAGGTGACGTCGATGGGCTCGGACTTCACGGAGTAGTCACCGGCTTTCACCTCAACATAGACGGGGAATGTGCCGGCCTTGGGCGAGCGGAAGGGAACGTCGATCTCGGTGGGAGTCTCGGACAGTTTGTTGACGACGGGAATCACGACTGAGCCTTCGTTCACGGAGGCTTTGCCGTTTACGTAGGCGACAACCTGGTAGGAGCCGGCGGCTTCGGGAGTCAGGCCGATGTTGAGCAGCGAGACGGTGGCGTTCGTGGCCACGTTCTGCATGGCTTCGGCGGGGATATCGGCGCCGGAGAGAATCCAGTCGTGAGCCACGGGAGCGAGTGACAGGCCGTAGAGCTCGTCGATGTAGAGACGGCCGGAGATTTCAAGGCCGAGGTAGTAGCTGCCGGCTTCGGGAACAACGGCCGAGAAAGTGCGGAAGCCGTCGGCGTTAGCCTTGGTGGCCTCGTCCTCGCTCTGACCGGAAACGGTGACGAGCAGTGTGCGTGCGGCCTCGTCGGCGAGAGCCTCGCGTGTTGCGGCGGCGTAAACCTTCACGGTGCCTTCAGACCAGCTCGAAGAGTAAGTCTTGGCGTCGAACTGCAGAGCCTCGCCGGCGGCGGCGGTCAGCAGCGGCGTGATGAACATGTTCTTGGTTGAGCTTGTCGAGTTGATGGCATAGTTGGGAACGCTGTATGTGCCGAGGTTGGTCATCGAAATATTGCTCTCGTAGAGCGAACCTGCGGGCCATGTGCCGTTAGAGCCGCCCTCGAAGTTGGCGTACCATTTCGAGGCGTCGAGCAGAGTGCCGTTGACGGGCAACTCGAAGACAGCGTCATTGCCCTCGCCGTCCACGTATGTGATTGCGAGGTTGCCGCTGTAGAAGCCGGGCTGAGTGGCAGCGAAAGTGATGTCGAGAGCCTGGCGGGTCTTGGCGGGAACGGTGACGGCTTCGGTCACTGAGGCGGTGAAGCCTTCGGGAACGCTCACGCTCTTAACCTGCAGGGGAGCTGTGCCCCAGTTGAAGATTTCGAATTCCTGCTTGAGGTTCGACTCGCTGACTTTGCCGAAAGCGATGTCGGTCTTGCGGTTGTCGGGCTTGTAGGTGCCTGCGCCGTAAGAGCCCTTGTCGAAGAACACGAAAGCGGGCTCGTTGGTGACCTTGAGGGTCTTCACGTCGGAGACGTACTTGGTGCCGTCGGTGAAGACGATTTCGAAGTGGCAGGGCAGCGAAGCGGTGCTCTCGACCTCGACGGTGACGTCACCGGCGGCAAAATCCTTGTCGCTGTTGACAGAGGCAGTGGCCTTCAGATCCTGGCCGGCGATGGTTGCCTTCTCCTTGCCGTCCACATAATATATAATGGAGTAGTCGGCGGCATTGGCGCCAAGAACGGGCAGCACGGAGAGGCGGGCGTTGTATTTCTCGCCGCTCTGAACCTCGTCGGGCTGGTTGAATTCAGTGATGAAGAGGTCGTGGGCAACGTCGACCTTCTGCAGGCCTACGATGTTGTCGAGGCGCATCTGATAGATGCCGAAGGCAACGTAGTAGTCGCCGGCCTCGTCGAAGGTGAGAACCTTGTTCTCGTACTGACGGCTGGTGGCGATGTCCTTGGCGGAGATTTTCATCTTCTCCGTCCAGTTCTTGCGGTCGGTGGAGACGTAGACCGTCAGAGCATGGTCGGCCGAGGGAGAATAGGCGTCGTTGGTGACGTCGAATGTCAGCGACTCACCGGCCTCGGCGTGGAGCTTGGGCGTGATGAACTTGTTGTTCTCGCTGACGTAAGAGGAGGACGTCTGCGACTTCAGATAGAAATTGTAGCCGCCGTTCGAATAGCTGTAGTCTTTGTCTACGCCGGTCTCGGCGATGGAGCCTTCCGGATAGACAAAGTCTGAGGAAGAGGCGGCGTTGAAGTCGGCGGCCCAGGTGTTGGCGCCGAGGATAGAGCCGGAGATGGGCAGCGAGAAGGTCTGCTCGGCGGCTTCCTTGTCGAGATATACGATCTGGAAATTGCCGGAGAAGGAACCCTTCACGTCGGCGGGAAGCGAGATGACCACGCTCTGTGACTCGCCGGGCTGAACCGTGAACTCACCCTCGGCGGCTTTCACGACGAAGCCCTCGGGAACGCTGATGCTCTTGACCACGAGGGGTGCGGCACCGTCGTTGTAGATTTCGAAGTTCTTCTCGGCAGCCTCCTTGAGCAGGCCGAAGGCGATGGGATCGGAGTATTTGGATGTCTTGCCGGCCTCACGGAATACGAACACCGGCTCGTAGGCCTTGTAGACCGAGTAGGCGCGCTCGGAGACGGAACCCTGGAGATTCTCGCGCAGGTTCATGCGAATCTGGCTCCAGGAGTTGGGCCAGTTGGTTGTGGCGACCTCGGCCTTAACCTCGAAAGGTGCGGAGGTCTCGCCGATGGCAAGGTCCTGCGGAACGTTCGTCTTGCCGAGAACCTCGTTGGTGGAGCCGTTGATGATGGAGACGCTGTAGTTCTTGTCACCGACTTTCAGGTCGGCCTCGCCGTTGTTGGTGACCGTGACCGTGTATTTCACCTCGACCAGGCCATTGGGCAGCTGGTTCCACTTGAGCTGACCGGTGGTTGCATTGGGCTCGATGGACTCGAACTTGATGCTCTTCTCCTTTTCGATGTTGGCCTCGGTGGCGGTGAAGTCGTCGATGTAGACGTTGTTGGCGCGGATGGCCACGCGCTGAAGGTCGTCGAGCTCGAACGAAACGAGGACATACTCGCCGTCGACCAGGTCCGCAGCCTTGACGTTCTTGATGACATCGCCAATGGTGGTGCCCGTTTCGTCAACGGCGTAGAAGTCGACCTTCGACTGATAGTTCTTTTTCTTTACCTTAAGAGTGACAGTGCCTGCGACGGCGGGAGTGACCAGATAGTCATTGACGGGATTCATGTCGTAGTACGACTCGCCGGCCTGCTGTACCGGGACGCTCAGAGCGCCGCTGCCGTCAACGCCACCGGTCGAACTGTAGCTATACGACATATAATACTTTTCGTTATAGCTATCCGTGTAGGCGCCTACGATATGCCTCCAGTTGGAAGCCACGCGGAAGTCGTGGGCAGAGGTGGCGATGGGCGTGTTGAAGTCCACGCTGTAGGGCGACACCGTCTCTGCCTGCGCTCCCGCCACTGACAGTGTGAGTGCTGCCAGCAAAACCTTGTAGAGCTTTGACATAGAAATAATGGGTTTGGGGATTGAAAATTGATTAGTTACTGAGAGAAATAGGGGTGATGGAAACCTATTCGGGAAGAGTACAGGCTCGCGGGGAGACCTATTGGAACGAAGAATGATGCCGCCTTCCGAATGGAAACCTAAAGCAGGGAAGGCCGCATAACATATACACGCGGCAAATTTAGGGAAAATTTTTGAAAACGCGCTAATAAATGACAAAAAAATTGCATCAAAACCGACAAAAGGAAAAATTGGGACAGTGTCAGCCGGTGAGTTGACATCCGGAGGCGAGGGTAGGGGAGGCGGCTTTTCTTTGGCGGCGTGGCGCAAAAGTTGTAACTTTGTGGCCGCGAACAATGTCTAAAAACGTGTGACATGAAACTGAAAGGCTATCTGCTGGCGGCAGTGGCGGCGGCTGCGTACGGCACCAACCCGCTGTTTGCCATTCACTTATACGAGGACGGCTTCAACCCCAACTCCGTCCTCTTCTTCCGATATGTGCTGGGCATTCCGATGCTGGCGCTGCTGTGTTGGGCGCGCGGACGCACGCTCCGGCTGGGGCGCGCGGACGTGGCGCCCGTGGCAATCCTCGGCGTGCTCATGGCCGTGTCGTCGCTGGCACTCTTTGAGAGCTACAACTTCATCAACTCGGGCATCGCCTCGACGCTGCTCTTCGTTTATCCCATCATGGTGGCCATGTTCATGGTGTTCTTCTTCCACGAGCGCTTCAAGGTGATGACGGGCGTAGCCCTGGCGGTGATGGCCGGTGGTCTCTATCTGCTTATTCGCACC
The DNA here is from genome assembly GCA_004552485.1 of Bacteroidales bacterium. Taxonomy (GTDB): domain Bacteria; phylum Bacteroidota; class Bacteroidia; order Bacteroidales; family Muribaculaceae; genus CAG-873. The sequence continues at coordinate 4,924 of SFOH01000070.1, forward strand.
GATGGCGCGGGCATCATCTCGCCCCTGGGCGTGCTCCTCGTGATGGTGTCCTCGCTGACCTATGCCATTTATATTGTGATGGTTAACGTCAACCGCCGCATCCGCAGCATCCCCACGGTCACGCTGCTCTTCTACGTCTTGCTGAGCGGCACCGGTCTCTTCGCGCTCATGATTCCCATGGGCAATCCGCTCATTGCGCCGCACACGCTCGCACAGTGGGGCAACGTGCTCGCGCTGGCGCTCATCCCCACCGTCCTCTCGCTCATGTGCACATCTGCCGCCATCAACTCAATAGGCCCGACGCCTACCGCCATCTTCGGTGCCATGGAGCCCGTTACCGCCCTGCTGCTCAGCGTCTTTGCCCTCGGGCAGAGCATCACCCCGCGCGAGACGGTCGGCGTCTGCCTCATCCTGGTGGCCGCCACCATCGTTGTCGCCTCCTCGCGCCTCGAGGGCTGGATTCTCCACATCCGGCGCCTCTTCCCCTCGCTGCGCCGGCCTCGCCGGTGACTGCGCACTCTTTTTCCGGGGCGAAAAGCATCGTAAACCGAGAAATTTGCGTACCTTTGTATTGCCGTAAGCCGTGCGCCTGCGGCAGCTAAACATTATGACTATGGAACATAAAGAGAAAGCAACGAAAACAAAGTTCAAGATAGACGGCGCCGCCGAGCCGGGGAAGGGCGTGAGCATCGGCCAATGGCTCAGTCGCCGCGTGCCCCTGTGGGCGGCTCTCGCGGCAGTCGTCGCCGCCCTCGCGGTGTGCGCCCTGTTCGGCGCTCTCAGTGGCGGGCCTGCCGAAGACTGTGCTCCGGCCGCAGCCACTCCCGGCAAAGACTCGAAGCTGCTCAAGGACGACAAGCTACGTGCCGCCATGCAGGACTCGCTGCGCAAGGACTCTATCGCCCGCCGCGAGTTCAGCTCGCCCGACCTCGCCTTCTTCGACCTGCACGGCGACGTGAAGAGCGTCAAGCTCGACTACGAGATTTCCTATCTCTTCTACGGCGCCCCCAAGCTGCTGGAGTTCAACGAGCTGGGTCAGTGGAAATGTCCGGCCAAGACCGGCCGCGGACAGACCGTCGTCTACACCCGCACCGCCGCCGGCAACCTCGTGCGCATCGGCTCGCCCGACGAAGACTTCTACAGCACCAACGGCGGCGTGGCCGCCCAGGCCTTCTCCTACACCTACAAATGGCAGAACGGACGCCTCGCCGAGATGTCGCCCAATACCACGTTCACCTACGACGACCGGGGACACCTGACGCGCGAAGTGGCCCTGGCGCGCGACTCCGACGAGAAGTCCGTGACCGAATATACCGACTACGTCTGCGACGCCATGGGCAACTGGGTCAAGCGCCGCTGGAAGTCAACCTACACGCCCGACTCCTACTCCGACCCCGAGACCGAGTCCGGCACCGAAACCCGCATCATCACCTACTACCGCTCCCGCCCCTAATCGTTCGGAGGAGGGCTGAAAAAGCAGTCCGCCGGAGGGCCGGCGGACTGGGGGAGGGGATGTGCCCCCGGGGTATAAAGATGAAATGGTGGCGAGGCGAGGGCCTCAGTGGGCGGAGAGGGATTTGACCCAGGCAGTGACGGCGGGTTGGTCGGCGTCGTTGAGTAGGCGGCCGTCTTCAAACTTCAGCGCGGGATAAGTTTTGCGCAGGTCTTTGACGCTGTTGGTGATGGTCGAGCCGCCGGAGGTGGCGAAGGGGATGATGGTCTTGCCTTTGAGGTCGTAGGTGTCGAGGAAGGTGTATACGACACGCGGCGCGAGGTCCCACCAGATGGGATAGCCAAGGTAGACGACGTCGTAGCCGGAGAAGTTCGTGTCGATGGGTTTGATGGCGGGACGCGCCTTCGCGTCGGCCATCTCCACGGATGAGCGCGACTGCTTGTTGTTCCAGTCCAGGTCGGCGGGTGTGTAGGGCTCGACGGGAGAGATGTCATCCAGACGGGTATCCTCGGCCCGGCTGATGAGCAAAGCCTCGGCCTTGGTGGTGCCGGTGGCGGAGAAGCAGACGACAATAGCCCGGGAGGGGGTGACTGCTGTCTCCTTGCTCGAATTATCCTGAGACTTGTTCTGAGCGCAGGCACTGAGAACGACGGCGAGCGCCGCGCCGATGATAGCTGTAATCTTTTTCATGCTGATGTCTTTGTTCTGTTTTCAGTTACAAAGATAATATATATTAATGTGAGATGCTTTGCTCAGCGGCCCAAATATGTGGCGGCCGCGAAAAAAAACAGAGCCCTCCCCGTTGCCGGGGAAAGGCTCCGTATGGGTGCGAGGGCAGGAGATTATTTCTGCGTAGGGGGCTGCCAGAACCAGGCTTCGTCGGTGGAGATGAAGTGGGCGTTTGTGTAGTCACTGCGGAGAGGAACGAGTGCGGCGATGCGGCCGCCGGGGCGCGAGGCGGGGCCTTCGGGCCGGGCCTGGTTGAGCGTGTTCGCCGACATGATGTAGAGGTTTTTGGCCATGTAATAGTCAAGGTAGTCGTCCTGCGTCTTTTTGAACTCGTTGTTCCAGTTGGCGTCATCGTTGAGAACGAGGGGCAGGCCGTGCTGCAGTCGGTAGCGCACTTCTCCGGGGTGCAGGAGCAGACCATTCTCGTCGGTGATGTAGGCGGCAAATGTGGGGTCGACCCATATCCATTTGTTCAGCGACGAGCTCCAGGCCACGCAGATGACGTGGCAGTCGTCGTCGGTGTCCCAATGCTTCGACTGGCAGGTGAGGTAGCGGGCGGGGATGCCTTCGGCGAGGAGCGCTTCGGTCAGACAGATGGCCAGCGCGCGGCAGTTGTAGCCGCAGCTGTCGCGACGTGCGCAGTCGTAGGTGTTGCTCAGCGTGCGGGGTCCGGGGGCGAGGCCGTTGGAGCCGTCGTGGGGGATGTTGTTGTGAACCCAGTAGAGGAGATTCTTGATGCGCGAGATGTCGTCGCCGTTGCCGGCGATGCTGTCGAGGTTGAAGCGACGGCGGGTCTCGGTCAGCAGCGAGTCGTCGGGGGCGGCATAGCGGAACACCGGCTTGGTCAGCGTGTCGGCGGCATAGGCGGGAGACTCCTTGAGGATCTCGAGGGTGGTCTTGACGTGATCGCCCAAGTTCCAGGCATAGTCCATAGCGGCTTTCAGGGAGTCGGCCATCGGGCTGCCCAGCTCGGCCAATACGGGCTGGAGGATTCTTGCCGCACTGTAAGCTGTTTTGAGCATCCACTTGGCGTCGGGGGCAGTAAGCGCCTGGCTCTGCCAGCGTGCGAGCCGTTCCATGTCGGCTTTCAGCCGCGGGCTTTTGTGCAGGCGGTCTGCCGTGGCGACGGGGGTGAGGCTGTCGAGGGGGTTGGAGAGAAAGGCGGCTTTGTCGGTGAGGAGCTGCAGCTTGGGGAATCTGCTGCGGTCAATCTCGATGCCGGGGTCGACCACGACGCTCTCGAAGGCTACTTTTTCGATGGCGGGCGTATTGCTGAGAAGGCCGGGACCGCCGGTCGACGAGATGGGTCCGCGGAACACGACCGACTTGAGCCTGGGGCAGCTCAGAATGAATGTGCAGTCGAAATGGCCGATCATTCCGTCGAACACGACTTCCTCGAGATCGGGCATGTCCATGAACAGGCCGCCCGGCAGATAATCGACGTCGCCGAAGGTCACCTTGCGCAGTCGCGTGAACTTGCCGCTACAGTGCTTCCATCCGAACTATGTCACATCGGGAATCACAATCTCCTCGGCATCAGCGGGATAGACGAGGCTGTCGGGGAATACGGGCTGTCCCGCGCGTATCGGTTCGGTGAAATATCCCGGCGATTTTATCACCACATTCTGAGCGAGGGCCGCCACCAGGGAGGAGGCCGCGGCCGCAATCAAGAGGCAATATTTCTTCATTTTGGAGGTTTTTGTTGGAAATTGTTGCTATTCGTTCGCAAACGTACGAAAAAATAACAAACGTGCAAAAGAAAATTCATCCCTGTGTTACGAAACACAAGAGGTCGCGCCGGTTGGGGCACGACCTCGTGTGTGGTATAGTGGGAGGGGATTAGCGGATGCGGACCTTGGTGGCGGTGCCGGCGGCGACGCGGATGTAGAGGCC
>SFOH01000020.1 GCA_004552485.1 Bacteroidales bacterium
AGGGCGTCGAGGGTGACGTTGATGGTGGTGCCGAAGATGACGCCGAGGACGCTGACGATGTTGGGGCATCCGATGTAGGGGCGGAAGCCGACGGGGCGCACGGGGGGACACCAGGGGCGGTAGGCGGGCATGAAGGGGCGATAGGGCGGACGGGGCTGGGGGCGCCAGTGTCCGGGGCGGTACGGGCCGTTGGGGCGGAATCCGTGTCCGCCGGGACGATAGCCGGGGCCGTGTCCGGGACCGTGGTCGGGACGGAAGTCGTGTCCGCCGCCGGGACGGTGTCCGATGCCTCCGCCGGGACGGTCGCCGGGGCGGTCGTGTCCGCCACCGGGGCGATAGCCGTGGTCGTTGCCATGTCCGGGTCGGTCGTTGCCGCCGGGGCGGAATCCGTTGCCACCGCCGGGACGGTCGCCGGGGCGGTCATTGCCGCCGGGACGATAGCCTGAGCCGCCGTTGCCGGGGCGGTCGTTGCTGCCACCGGGACGATAGCCCTGGCCGTTGCCGGAGCCGGAATTACCGGGACGGGTGTTGCTGCCGGGGCGATAGCCCGAGTTGTTCGAGCCGGAGCCGGAGCCTGAGTTACCGGGGCGATATCCGCTGCCGGAGTTGCCGGGGCGTGAGCCGGAGTTGCCGGGACGGTAGCCGGAGCCGCCTATGCTGCCGGGACGCGAGTTGCTGACGGTGCCGGTGGGACGTGAAGTGCCGGTCGAGGAGGGTCGGCCTGCGTTGCCGGGACGGTAGCTGCCGCGGTTTGAGGATGACGGCGACGAGGGGCGCGAGGCTTCGGTGCGGGGACGTGTGGCGCTGCCATTGTTGCGGCCGCGTCCGCGGTCCTGTGCGTCGGCCGAGGGAGCGCTCACGAGGAGGGCTACGGCGACGGCTGATATGGTGGTGATGAGTCTACGCATGGTCAGTGGAGTGTTTGAAGTTGAAAGTTTAAGTCGGGCGAAGGCGCCGGGTATGTGTGGCGCGGGGTAGGGGATTCGTGGGGGATGTTCGGGAGTGTGTGGAGAGAGATTCTAAAAGTACTTTACTGTTTGACGCGGGGCGCTGACTTAGGTTTAACGCCGCGGTTGGCCTTTTTGTGCATTGTTTTGGGCGGAATTGCGATTTTTTTCTCAGAAGATTTGTAAAATTATGCAAATATAGCAGGTTTTTTCGTTCTTATGAAGTATCTTTGCATAAAAATTCAGAACGTCCGGCGAAACGGGCAAAAAATCCGATACATCACTATGAAGAAAGTAGAGCACCTCCTGGCACGGAAACTTCTTGACATCACGGCAATCAAACTTCAGCCCGACAACCCGTTCACATGGGGAAGCGGCTGGGTGTCGCCCATCTACACAGACAGCCGCAAGATTTTGTCGTATCCCGAAGTGCGCACCTTCGTGAAGACGGAGATCAGCCGCGTGATCCTGGAGAATTTCCCTGGCGTGGAGTGTCTGGCCGGCGTGGCTACGGGTGCCATCGCCCACGGCGCGCTGGCGGCCGACCAGCTGGGTCTGCCCTACTGCTTCGTGCGCCTGACGCCGAAGGACCACGGCCTGGAGAATCTGATTGAGGGCACGGTGAAGCTGGGCCAGAAGATTGTGGTCATCGAGGACAATCTGAGCACGGCGCACTCGTCGCTGAAGGTGATGGAGACGCTTGAGCAGGCCGGCTGCGAGGTGCTGGGCGAGGTGGCCATCTTCGACTTCGGTTTCGCCGCCGCCGAGGCCGCTCTGCGCGCCAAGGGCGTGAAGCTGTTCTCGCTCACCAACTTCGACGCCATGGTCGACGCCGCCCTCGGCATCAACTTCATCACTCAGGAGGACGCCGAGGCGCTGCGCTCGTGGCACAACGACCCGGAGATGTGGAGCTGAGAGTCGGCTCCCGCAACTATAAACGAAAACCAAGAGATATGTCAGAATACAAAGGAAAAACAGTAACAGTAAAGGTGCCGGCGCAGACGATCTGCGACAAGTTCGCGGACCTGAGCAAGCTCGCCGGCTCCATCTCAAATGTTCCGGAGGATCAGCTGCGCAAAATCGGCAACATCAAACTGGAGCCGCAGGCCGTGGTCGTTGACAACGCGATGGTCGGCGAGCTGCGTTTTGAGGTTGTGGAGCGCACGCCCGAGCGCATCGTGATGGCCTGCCGCCGTCCCATCTATATGGGCATGAACATCGACATGGCCGCGAACGGCGCGAACGCCGAGGACACGGACGTCACCACGTCAATTGACGTGGACCTGCCCTTCTTCATCAAGCCCATGCTCGGGCCGAAGATGCAGTTCGTGGCCGACGGTTTCGCCGATATGGTTGCGACAATAGCGGGCGCCTCCGCCGCAGAATAATTCCAGGTCCGACGTGTTAAGTAAAAGCTTAGAATTCAGCCTTTTGCGCCGCATGGCGGCAGCCGCGGCCGTGATTGCCCTGATTGCGGGCGGCACGGCGTGCGACACCATCGACAACGACCGCATCCCGGCCGTGCCGGTGAACATCATCTTCTCGACCGTGGCCACGTGGGACACCTACGGCGTCACGGGCGCCCTGGACAGCCGCCGCTTCATCCTGACGCGTACCGAGCGCGAACCGCGCAACTTCCCCTATCCGGCCTCGTCGTCGACGGGCTTCGGCGGCGTGTTGCTTGTCTGCGACTACTACGGCAACCCCGTGGCCTACGACCTGGCCTGCCCCGTGGAGCAGCGCGCCGACGTGCGCGTGGCCGTCAACAAGGACCATGTGGCCGAGTGTCCCGTCTGCCACTCGACCTATGCGGTCTTCGAGAACCAGGGCCACCCGCTGAGCGGCATCGCCGCCGAGCGCGGCTACGGCCTGCAGGTCTACCATGTTCAGCCCGGGCGCGCCGACTATATGGTGGTGACGCGATGACCGTCGCCTCCTCTTTTTGCCATTAAATCTAATTCATTAAAAACCAATCAATTAATAAGAAATGTTCAAGCAGTATAAAGGCCTTTGGATACTGCTGGCGACGGCGCTGGCGCTGTTCGTGGCGGTGTCGTTCATGGACGAGGCGCCGACGCTTTTCGGCCATCAGATGAAGCAGGCCAAGTTCGCCGAGGTGCTCACGGCCGAGCCCGAGCCGGAGCCCGCCGCCGTCGACACGGCCAAACAGGCCGCCGAGGCCGCCCGCAAAGCTGCCGAGCCTGACACCATGCCCAAGACCATTCTGCTCATCGGCGACTCGATGCTCGACGGTCTGTCGCCGCGCATGTCGGCCTATGCCCAGTTCAACGGCCACAAGCTCTACTCCGTCATCTGGTACAGCTCGACGACGGAGGTGTGGGGCACACGCGACAAGCTCCGCCACTACATCGGCACGCTCAAACCCGACTACATTTTCATTAGTCTGGGCGGCAACGAGCTGTTTGTCAAGGATATAAAGGAGAAGCGCGCGAAGTATGTCGACAACATACTCAAGGACATCGGCAACATTCCGTTCATCTGGATCGGCCCTCCCAACTGGAAGCCCGACACGGGCATCAACGACCTCGTGTGCAGCAAGGTTGGCAACGGCCGCTTCTTCCTGAGCAAGGACCTGACCTTCGAACGCAAGAAGGACGGCGCGCACCCCACGAACGCTTCGGCGGCCGTGTGGCTCGACTCTGTCATGCGCTGGATGCCCGGCCATGCCGAACATCCCATCAAGATGAACGTGCCTCCCGCCGATATGAAAGCACGTCCGGAGCGCATCTTCATTCATCAACCCTCTGAAATCTGACCCCGCTATGCTTCCTCTGAACATATTCGACAATATTCTCCATCAGCTGACCTACATCAAGGATGAGCCCATGATCTTCTCCAGCGGAGTGTTCTGGGTGCTTTTCCTGATCTTCCTGCCGATTTATGCGGCGCTGAAAAACCGCAAGCGCCAGATGATGGTGTTCGTGATCGGCTTCTCGCTGTTCTTCTACTACAAGAGCTCGGGCCTTTTCGTGCTCATGCTCCTGGGCACGAGCGTGATGGACTGGGTGATGTCGCGGCTGATGGTGAAGACCGAGGTGCGCTGGAAACGGCGTCTGTGCCTGTGGGCGTCGCTGCTGACGTCGCTGGGAATCCTGGCCTACTTCAAGTATGCCAACTTCTTCATGTGGAACTTCCGGCAGATGGTTGGCGGCAACTTCGAGCCCATGGACATTATCCTGCCGGTGGGCATCTCGTTCTACACGTTCCAGTCGGTGTCGTACATCATCGACGTCTACAAGGGCCGCGTGGCGCCCACGAAGACGTGGGGCGACTATGCCTTCTTCCTGACGTTCTTCCCGGCGCTGGTGGCGGGCCCCATCGTCCGCGCCGACTACTTCATCCCGCAGCTCGAGAAGAATCAGCACGCCACGCGCGACATGGTCTACATGGGCTTCTGGCTCATCCTCTTAGGCATCGTCAAGAAGGCCATCGTGGCCGACTATCTGGCGCAGTACAACGACCTGGTGTTCATGGTCGACCCGGAGACAGGCGTGCCGGGCTACTCGGGCTTCGAGACGCTCATGGGTCTGGTGGGCTATACGATGCAGATCTACTGCGACTTCTCGGGCTATTCGGACATGGCCATCGGCCTGGCGCTGATCATGGGCTTCAAGCTGGCGCAGAACTTCAACTTCCCCTACAAGGCCCGTAACCTCACCGACTTCTGGCGCCGCTGGCACATCTCGCTGTCGACATGGCTGCGCGACTACATCTACATCCCCTTGGGCGGCAACCGCAAGGGCAAACGCCGCACCTACGTCAACAACTTCACCACCATGGTGATCGGCGGCCTGTGGCACGGCGCAGCCTGGAAATATGTGATCTGGGGCGCGCTGCACGGTGGCGGTCTGATGGTGCACAAGGCCTGCAAGCCCTACCTGGGGCAGGTCGCCGACACGTGGCCGGTCAAGGCTTTCTCGTGGGCCATCACCTTCCTGTTCGTGATGTTCACGTTCATGGTGTTCCGCGCCGACACGTTCGCCGACGCCATCACGCTGACGGGTCATATCATCACCGACTTCGACATCGCCTACGCCATCCCCTTCGCCTCGGTGCGCTGGCTGTGGCTCATCATCCTGGGCGTCATCGTGGGCAGCCACATCCTGCCCACCAACTTCTGGGGTAAGGCGGCGGCATGGTTCGTGCGCAGTCCCTGGATCGTGAAGCTGCTGCTCTTCGTCGTGGTCATCCAGCTGGTGCTGGAGCTCCAGGGCGAGGATGTGGCGCCGTTCATCTACTTCCAGTTCTGACGCCTGCGATTAACACTCAACTCCCGACTGATAAAGAATGACTGACAACAGCATATTCACTGACAAAACGGTTTTCTACCACTCGTTCGGCTGCAAGCTGAATTTTGCGGAGACGTCGACGGTGGCGGCAGAATTCGCCGGCGCCGGCATCCGCAGGGTCGCGCCCGGCGAGGTGCCCGACATCGTGGTCATCAACACGTGCTCGGTGACGGAGGTGGCCGACAAGAAATGCCGTCAGGCCATCCACTCGCTCCACCGGCGCTATCCCGATGCCGCCATCGTGGTGACGGGGTGCTACGCCCAGCTCAAGACCGACGAGGTGGCGTCGCTGCCCGGCGTGGCCGTGGTGGCCGGCCAGGACAAGAAGGACCGGCTGTTAGACTTCTTAGGCACGTGGATGGAGACGCATCAGCAGCAGGTGGATGTGCCTGATTTCAAGGATATTGAGACGTTCATACCCTCGTGCGCCCGCGGCGACCGCACCCGCTATTTTCTGAAGGTGCAGGACGGCTGCGACTACTGGTGCTCCTATTGCACCATCCCGCGCGCCCGCGGCCGCTCGCGCTCCGGCACGATCGCCTCGATGGTCGAGCAGGCCCGCAAAGCCGCCGCCGAAGGAGGCCGCGAGATTGTCATCACGGGCGTGAACATCGGCGACTTCGGCCGCCGCACCGGCGAGACGTTCGCCGACCTCGTCCGCGCCCTCGACGAGGTGGAGGGCATCGAACGCTACCGCATCTCGTCGATCGAGCCCAATCTGCTCACCGACGAAATCATCGACTTCTGCGCGGCGTCGAAGCGCTTCATGCCGCATTTCCACGTGCCGCTGCAGTGTGGCAGCGACGAGGTGCTGCGCCTCATGCGCCGCCGCTACGACACGGCGCTCTTCCGCCACAAGATGGAGAAAATACGGCAGGCGATGCCCGATGCGTTCATCGGCGTGGACCTGATTGTGGGCGCCCGCGGCGAGTCGGACGAGCTTTTCCGCGAGTCCTACGAGTTCTGCAAGAGCCTGGACATCAGCCGTCTGCACGTGTTCGTGTACAGCGAGCGCCCCGGCACACGTGCCCTCGAGCTGGACGGCGCCGTGTCGCCGCAGGCCAAGCGTGCGCGCTCGAACCGGATGCTCGAGCTCTCGGAGGAAAAGCTGCGCGAGTTTTCAGGCCGCTTCATCGGCACCGTGCGCCCCGTGCTGCTCGAGCACACGCGGCCGGGCCACCCCATGAGCGGTTTCACTGACAATTATCTGAAGGTGGAGGTCGACGCCCCCGCCCGACTCGACAACACGGTGGTGAACGTGCGCCTCGACCGGCTCTCGGACGACGGCTCGTTTATCCACGCAACTCTCTTGCCATGAAGAAGTTAGGATTTCTGCTGCTTGAAGGACTGCTCTTCCTGGTCGCTCTGCTTCCGTTTTGGGTGCTCTACGGGCTGGCGGACGTAATCTACGTGCTCGTCCACTATGTCGCGCGCTACCGCCGCCGCATGGTGCGCGCCAACCTTTCGGCCTGCTTCCCGGACATGAGCGAGAAGGAACGCCGCGCCATTGAGCGCCGCTTCTACCGCAACTTCGCCGACTACATCGTCGAGTCCATCAAACTGCTGCACGTCAGCGACAAAACCATGCGGCGCCACATCAGCATCGAAGGCACGGAGAACGTCAGCGCCATACTCGGCGAGGGGCGCAGCGTGTGCTGCTACTTCTCCCACACGTTCAACTGGGAGTGGGCGCCGGCCATCACGCTCTACATGCCCGCGGCCGTAGCCGACGGCGAGCTCTTCGCCCAGATCTATCGCCCGCTGCGCAACAAGGAGTTCGACGCGCTGATGCTGAAAGTGCGCAGCCGCTTCGGCTCGGAAAGCATCTCGAAACGCACTACGCTGCGGCGCATGATCGAGCTGAAGCGTGCCGGCATACTTTCCGTAACCGGCTATATGTCAGACCAAAAGCCCAGCCACGGCGACCCGATTCACATAGTGCGCTTCCTGGGACGCCGCACGGCCGTCATCACCGGCACGGAGACGCTGGCGCGGCGCATGGGCCAGGGCGTGGTGTTCTTCGACATGCACAAGGAACGCCGCGGCCACTATCGCCTCGTGATACGCCCCATGGCCGCAGATGCCTCTGCCACAGAACAGTACGAGCTTACGAACCACTATTTCCGCCTCCTCGAGGAGGCCATAACCCGCGACCCGGCCCTCTGGCTGTGGACGCACAACCGGTGGAAGAACACTCCCCCGCCACAGGACAATGAACAACTCTGAGAATCAGGCGCATCCGCGTTGCGCCGTAATCATACTCAACTGGAACGGCGCCGACCTGCTGCGGCGCTTTCTGCCGTCCGTGATGCTGAACACGGAGAAATCGGTGGGCCGCGTGATCGTGGCCGACAACGGCTCGACGGACACCTCGCTCGAGGTGCTCCACAACGAGTTTCCGGAGGTGGAAGTATGGGCGTTCGACAAGAACTACGGCTTTGCCGGCGGCTATAACCGCTGCCTGGAACGCGCCAAGGAGCAGGGCTACGAGTATGCCGTGCTGCTCAACTCCGACGTCGAGACGCCGCCGTGCTGGCTCTCGCCGCTGACCGAATACCTCGACAGCCACCCCGACGTGGCCGCCGCCCAGCCCAAGATTCTCTCGGCCGGCGACCATGCGCGCTTCGAGTATGCCGGCGCCGCGGGAGGCTACCTGGACCGCAACGGCTATCCGTATTGCCGAGGCCGCATCTTCGACACGTGCGAGGCCGACAGCGGTCAGTATGACGACACGGTCGACATCTTCTGGGCCACCGGCGCAGCACTGCTTGTGCGCGTCGATAAATATCTGGAGGTCGGGGGCCTCGACGAGGACTTCTTCGCCCACATGGAGGAGATAGACCTTTGCTGGCGTATTCTGCTGACAGGCAGTCGCATAGTGGCGATTCCGCAGAGCCGCGTCTTCCACCTCGGCGGCGGCTCGCTGCCCGCCTCGAATCCGCGCAAGACCTATCTCAACTTCCGCAACAATCTGCTGCTGCTCCACAAGAATCTGCCCGACGGCGACCGCGGCCGCAAGCTCTTCCAGCGCCGTTTGCTCGACACCATCGCCTGGACAAAGTTCGTGCTCACGGGCGACTGGGGCAATGCCGCCGCCGTCTTCCGTGCCCACCGTCACTTCCGCCGCATGCGCCGAGCCTACACGGAGCACCCGTCCGTGAACCTGCTAAAAGTCTTCCCCCACTGCCGCCACAACATCCTCGCGGACTACTATCTGCGCCGCCGCCGCACATTCTCGCAGCTCTGAGCCGTTGTTGGTTCGTAAATATAGCTGTCCGAGAAAAGGGCGGGCGGAGGGAAGACGGCAGAGCCGTCAATTAGGATCGCCAGCTGACGCCGGCGCTCCTTCGGACGCCCTTTTATCGGACACTAACGGTGTTTTATTCGTGGTTGGAGGTGAGCCAGGCGTGCATGCGGGAGGCGGCGGAACGGCCGTCGCCCATGGCCAGGATGACCGTGGCGCCGCCGCGGACGATGTCGCCGCCGGCAAAGATGATGGGCAGCGACGACTGCATCTGCTCGTTGACGACGATGGTGCCGCGCTTGCTCACCTCGAGGCCGGGGATGTTGTTGGGAATGAGCGGGTTGGGGGATACGCCGACGGAGACGATGACCTGGTCGACTGGAATCTCGCGGATGTCGCCGGGAACGGGCACGGGGCTGCGGCGTCCGGAGGCGTCGGGCTCGCCGAGTTCCATGCGCTGAACCATCATCGAGGTGACGTTGCCGCGCTCGTCGCCGCGGTATTCGACGGGATTGTGGAGGGTGAGGAATTCCACTCCTTCCTGGCGGGCGTGGTGGATTTCTTCGGCGCGGGCGGGCATCTCGGCCTGGCCGCGGCGGTAGACGATGAAGGCTTTCTCGGCACCCATGCGCAGGGCGGTGCGCACGCTGTCCATGGCTGTGTTGCCGCCGCCGATGACGGCGACGCGGTGGCCGCGGCGGACGGGGGTGTCATGGCCGGGACGGCCGGCGCCCATGAGGTTGACGCGCGTGAGGTATTCGTTGGACGACATGATGCCGTTGAGGTTCTCGCCGGGGATGCCCATGAAGCGGGGGAGACCGGCGCCGCTGGCCACGAAGATGCCGCGGAAGCCTTGGGCGAGGAGGTCGTTGTAGGAGATGGTCTTGCCGACGACAACGTCGCGCAGGAAGGTGACGCCGGCGCGGCGCAGCGAGTCGATCTCTTTGTCGACGATGGAGTTGGGGAGGCGGAATTCGGGGATGCCGTATTTGAGCACGCCGCCGATTTCGTGGAGAGCCTCGTAGACGGTAACGTCATAGCCGAGGGCGGCCATGGCGCCGGCAAAGCTGAGGCCGGCGGGGCCGGAGCCTGCCACGGCGATTTTGATGCCGTTCTTCGGGGCGGTCTTGATGGCGCCCGCGCTGTTCTCGCCGTCATCGCCGCCGTGGTCGGCGGCAAAGCGCTCGAGCCATCCGATGGCGACGGCGGGTTTCTTCATGCGGGTGTAGATGCAGCGGCTCTCGCACTGGCGCTCCTGGGGGCACACGCGGCCGCAGACGGCGGGGAGGGCGCTGGTGAGACGCAGCACGCGGGCGGCGTCGGCGGTGGCGCCGCGCTGGATGTTCTTGATGAAGGCGGGGATGTTGATGTTTACGGGGCATCCCTGTACGCAACCGGGGTCGGGACAGTCGAGGCATCGGCTGGCCTCGACGAGCGCCTGCTCGTGGCTGAGGCCCTGCTGCACCTCCTCATTGTTGTGAATGCGGTAGGCGGGGTCAAGCTCCGGCATCTGTGCGCGGGGTATGGCGGTGCGCTCGCGCGCGGGTATGGCGTTGCGAAGTTCGGCGCGCCACTGCGCGTCGCGGCTTGTCAGTTCTTCTTTCATAATGTTCGGGCTTTTGAAAGGGAGGGGAAGGTGTCAGTTGTAGGCGCGCATGCGCATGAGCATCTGGTCGAAGTCGACCTTGTGGGCATCGAACTCGGGGCCGTCCACGCACACGAAGCGTGTCTTGCCGTCGACGCTCACGCGGCAGGCGCCGCACATGCCCGTGCCGTCCACCATGATGGTGTTCAGCGAGCAGAGGGTGGGGACCTCGTACTTTTTGGTGAGCTGCGCCACGAACTTCATCATGATGGCGGGACCGATGGTGACCACCATGTCGACGTGCTCGCGCCTGATGACGGCTTCGACGCCGGCGGTCACGAGGCCTTTGGTGCCGTACGAGCCGTCGTCGGTCATGATGATGACCTCGTCGGAATACTGCGCCACCTGCTCCTCGAGGATGATGAGACCCTTCGAGCGGGCGGCCAGCACGCTGATGACGCGGTTGCCGGCCTCTTTCATGGCCTTGATTATGGGCAGAAGCGGTGCCACGCCCACTCCGCCGCCGCAGCAGACGACGGTGCCGTATTTCTCGATGCGCGTGGGATGGCCCAGGGGACCGACCACGTCGGTCAGCTCCTCGCCTACTTCGAGCGCGCAGATGAGCTCGGTGCTGTGGCCGACGGCCTGCACCACGAGGGTGATGGTGCCGCGGCGTTCGTCGGCGTCGGCGATGGTCAGGGGGATGCGCTCGCCGCCTTCGCCGACACGGACTATCACAAAGTTGCCCGGCTTGCGTGCCTTGGCAATCATAGGTGCCTCAACCTCAAGTCTCACCACCTTTTCGCTGAAATATTCTTTGTCAACTATCTTAAACATAAAATTTTCTTTCTGTTCAGAGATTTATCAGCCACAAAATTACACAATTCTTGCGACACGGCCAAGACAATCTGCCGTTCATGCGCATAAACACGCTCAGCGCCCCGTCCGGGCGGGGTGCCGGGGCGGGGCGCTGAGGGCGTGTTGCGGGCCGGGAGGCTTATTTGTAGCGGGCCCAGCGGATGAGGTCGCGGGGAGTGGGTTTCTTGCCGTACATGAAGATGCCCACGCGGTAGATCTTGGCGGAGAGCCAGATAGTGAGCACGGTGAAGACGGCGAGGATGGCCAGGCTCAGCGCCAGCTCCCAGCCGGGGACGCCGGCGGGCACGCGGGCCATCATGACCATGGGCGAGGTGAGCGGAATCATCGACATCCAGAACGACATCGCGCTGTTGGGGTCGGTGCAGGCGCCCATGCCGAAGATGAGCGAGGCGATGATGGGCACGATGGCGAAAGTCTGGAGCTGTGAAGCATCCTGGATGTTGTCGACGGCGGCGCCGATGGCGGCGTAGATCGATGCGTAAAAGAGGTAGCCGAGGAGCATCAGCAGCGTCATCATGGCGAAGATGCTCATCATGTAGCCCACGTTGCCGATTGACTGGATGGCGGCCATGGCGTCCATGTCCGCGCCGCCGCTCATGTCGGAGATGAGCAGGGGCATTCCGAAGGCGGTGAAGGCGTAGATGATGATGCCCCAGATGACCATCTGGGTGAGCGCCACGAGGCCTATGCCCGAGATTTTGCCCATCATCAGGGCCGTAGGACGCACCGAGCTGACCACAACCTCGAGCACGCGGTTGTTCTTCTCTTCGATGATGGAGGTCATCACCATCTGGCCGTACATGAGGATGAACATGTAGAGTATCATCATCGTAATCAGCGAGATGGCGTAGGAGGCGATGGACGACGACTCGGTCTCCTCGCCGTCCTCGAGGCGGAACTCGCGGAGGGTGACGTCGGCCTTCACCTCGGCCATGATTTTGTCAAGATTGGCGATGTTGTACTTCTCCAGGCGCTTGCTCTCCACGGCCGAGGCAATCTGCTGGGAGATGACCTGGGAGGTGGGCATGGACATGGCGTTGTGGGTGTAGATCTGGACGTTGGAGGGGTTGGTGATGATGTCCGGGCCGATGGCCAGGACGGCGTCGTAGTCCTCGGAGACCTTGGCGGAGTCGAGCGACAGGTCGGTGGGCACGAAGGTCATCTCCTCGTTGCCGGCGAGGGCGGGAAGCACCACGCCGCTGCGGTCGATGACGGCGATGCGGTTGTTGTCGGGCTCGGCCATAATCATGATCAGGGCGGGGAGAGCCATGAGCGCCACGAGGACTATGGGCATCAGCAGCGTGCTGATTATGAAGCTTTTGCGGTGGACGCGCTGATAGTATTCGCGTCCTATTATGATTCCTATGTTCTTGAACATGACGATTAAGCGTTTTCGGGTTCTTTGTATGAGTTGACGGCCTGGATGAAGATGTTGTCCATGGAGGGGAGGATTGACTCGAAGCCGAGCAGGTCGACGGCGTCGTTGGCGGCGGCGATCAGGGGACGGCGGGCGTCGTTGTCCTTGAGCGAGAGAATCAGCTCGCCGTCGTGGTCGGTGCCGTGCCAGGCGTTGACGAAGGGCTCGATGGCCGTGGCCAGCTGCCCGGCATCGCCGTTGAAGGTGAGGCGGTAGTTGCCGTCGCTGTAGCGCTGTTTCACCTCTTCGACGCTGCCGGAGAGGATGTTGCGGCTCTTGTTGATGAGGGTGATGGAGTCGCAGAGCTCCTCGACGCTGCTCATGTTGTGGGTCGAGAAGATGACCGTGGCGCCGTTGTCGCGCAGACGCAGAATCTCGCGTTTGAGGATGTTGGCGTTGATGGGGTCGAAGCCCGAGAAGGGCTCGTCGAAGATGAGGAGCCGGGGCTCGTGGAGGACGGTGATGATGAACTGCACCTTCTGGGCCATGCCTTTGGAGAGTTCTTCGACTTTCTTGTCCCACCAGTCGGAGATTTCCAGGCGCTCGAACCAGTCCTTGAGGCGCGTGGTGGCGTCTTTGGTGGAGAGACCTTTGAGGCGGGCGAAGAAGACGGCCTGGTCGCCCACTTTCATCTTCTTGTAGAGGCCGCGCTCCTCGGGGAGGTAGCCGATGTGAGCCACCGAGTCGGCCGTGAGCGGCTCGCCCATGAAGGTGACCGTGCCTTGGTCGGGGGCGGTGATGTGGTTGATGATGCGGATGAGCGTGGTCTTGCCGGCGCCGTTGGGGCCGAGGAGGCCGTAGACGCTGCCTTCGGGCACGTGCACGGTCACATTGTCCAGTGCGCGGTGGCCGGTGTAATCCTTGACAATATTGTCAGCTTCGAGTATGTTCATTGATTGTTGTGATGGATTGATTTCGGAGGATTGTAAAGTCTTTTTACTCGTTAGACGCGCAAAGTTACGAATAATTACACTGCGGGCATAATTTTTTGCCCGCAAACAGACATTTTGCCGGTCGGGGCGCATGGCCGGCCGGAAAAACATTGGCAGTTCGGGAGAAATGTTGGCCAAAAAGAGAACAAACAGCGCATGTCTTGCAAAACCGGCTCACGACTTGCAATAAATTTGCAGTTGTCCCGGATAATTGCTAACTTTGCGGGGTAATATAGTCACAGGTTTTTGATGCCTGATCCCCGTAAGCCTATTTTGAAGCCTAATTCGTAAGCTGTTGTTGAAGCGTAATTCCTATAAAGCACTGATAAAATATTTGCTCGTGATAATCGCCGGCATTGTAGTCGCCGGCGCCGGCTACGCGCAGACACTGAGCGTTGAGTCTATGACGATGGAGCCCATGGATTTATCGGCGGGCTTGTATCCTCGTGTCGATAGAAATGGCGTTAAGTGTGCGCTGGTGAAGGTGCAGATACCCCTTGAGGGGATGGCTTTCGAGGGCAATGTGATGGGCGATGTCGTGAACAAGGCCGGCGAATACTGGGTGTACCTGACCGCCGGCACCAAGTTCTTCAACATCAAGCACCGCAGCGTGAGACCGCTGATGCTCACTTTCGCGGACTATAAATTAGGTCCGCTCCAGGCCAAGACCACCTATGTGCTCCGCCTCTCTGCTCCGGCATCCCCCGCAACCGCTACTCCCACCCAGGAAGTGACCTTTCGCCTGACGCCCCCTCAGGCCATACTCATCATTGACGATGTCGAGCGCGAAGTCGTTGGCGGCACGGCGCGCGTGACCCTGACACACGGCAATCACAGATGCAGCGTCTCTTATCCCGGATACAAAGCCATCAGCGAACAGATAGTCGTGAACTCGGGCCTCACAAAGCGCATCTACGAACTCGACCCCAAGGGTGACACCACTCCGCCGGCCGCCGCCCAAAAACCGACGACACCTCCCTCCTCTGCTCCTGGTACTCAGGATGCCGCCGCGATAGTCGCCGAAGCGAACAAAGCATACAACGAAGGCTACTATAATCGTGCCTATGAACTGTATCAGAAAATCCCCGACAACACAAGCGCCCAAGTTAGAATCGGATATATGTATAGTAACGGCCAGGGCGTCAGTCAAGACTATGCCGAGGCCTTCCGTTGGTATCGCCGGGCTGCTGAGCAAGGCAACGCTTTGGGGCAGATTTCCTTGGGTATTATGTATGAGGCCGGTCAGGGCGTCAATCAGGACTATGCCGAGGCGGTCCGCTGGTATCGCCGGGCTGCGGAGCAAGGCGATGCTGAGGGGCAGAGTAACTTAGGCAATATGTATCGGATCGGCTGGGGCGTCAGTCAGGACTATGCTGAGGCCGTCCGCTGGTATCGCCTGGCTGCTGAGCAAGACGATGCTGCGGGGCAGACAAACTTGGGCCGTATGTATGAGACCGGCCGGGGCGTCAGTCAGGACTATGCCGAGGCCGTCCGCTGGTATCGCCGGGCTGCTAAGCAAGGCGAGGCTATTGGGCAGAATAACTTGGGCAATATGTATTCCGATGGTAAAGGAGTTACAAAAGATTATGCCGAGTCGGCAAAATGGTTTAAGAAGTCGGCTGATCAAGGCTGTGCTATTGGATGTGCCAACTGGGGCTGGTCGCTCTATTATGGCCATGGCGTGGCACAGGACCGAAAAGCGGCATATCATTGGTTGAAGAAAGCCGCCGATGCCGGCAGAGACTGGGCCAAGAAATTTATTGCAGAGCACGAGTTTTGAGCGTTGTCAGGTAAGCCCGGGGGTGGATAATTTGGCAGTTTGGGAGAAAGGATTGGTCAAAAACGGAACACGGGCTTCGCATTAATAATCTTTTAGAATGAGACGCTGATTCTTTGGCGGATTAGCTGTAACTTTGCGGCGCTGAACCAGTGTGTTCAGCCCTGCAAACCAATCAACTTGCAAACCTATAAAGAATAAAAAGACAGATGAAGATACTGACATTACTGGCCGTTGCCGTGGTCAGCGCCGGCACCGTCGTCGCACAGACGGCGACGCCCGATACCGCCGCTGTGGCCGGCGCCGGGAAGACGGTGCTCGGCCTGGACGACTGCCTGCGGATAGCCCTCAGCGAGAGCCCGACGGTGAAAGTGGCCGACATGGACATTGTCCGCGTTGACTACTCGCGCAAGGAGACGCTCGGCAACATTCTGCCCACCGTGGCCTTCGGCGGCACGTATTCGCGTATGCTGGCCAAGCAGGTGGCCTATATGAACCTGGGCGATATGCCGGGCATGGGCGGCGGCGACTCCGACGCGTCGCAGACGCCGGACGCCGAACAACGCTCCTCGTCGGACATGAAAGACACGGGCTTCAAGATGGGCCTCGACAACTCCTATCAGCTTGGCTTTTCGGCCTCGCTGCCGCTGTTTGCCCCGCAGCTGTGGCAGGCGCTGAAGCTGAGCGACGCCCAGATTGCGCAGAGTGTAGAGCAGGCCCGCGCCTCGCGCCTCAACCTGGTGAACCAGGTGAAGAACGCCTACTACGCGCTGATGCTCGCCAAGGACAGCCGCCGCGTGGTGCAGGAGAGCTACGACATGGCCAAACTCACCCACGATATGTACGTCAAGCGCCAGAGCGTGGGCGACGCCTCGGAGTATGATGTGCTGCGCACCTCCGTGGCCATGAAGAACGTAGAGCCGGAGATAACGCAGGCCGACATCGCCATCTCGCGCGCACGCCTCCAGCTGTTCGTGCTCATGGGCATCAACCCCGACGACGGCGCCGGCATCGACTTCGCAGGACAGTTCGCCGACTGCGAGGACGGCATGTACGAGTATGTGCTCAGCCTCGGCAACGACTTCAGCAACAACACCTCGCTGCGCCAGAACGAGCTGCAGACCAACACCCTCGAGCAGACCGTCAAGATGCACAAGAAGGCCTGGTACCCCACGCTCTCGCTCAGCGCCAGCTACAACTGGACCTCCTCGTCGGACGGCAATCCGCTGCGCAACTTCCGCTGGAATCCTTACTCGATGGTGGGCATCACGCTGAACGTGCCGCTGTTCCAGGGCTTCCAGCGCTACTACCGCATCCGCCAGGCCGAGGTGCAGGTGGACATGGCGCGCATGCAGCACGACGACCTGGTCAATTCGGTGAATATGCAGGTGAAGCTCGCCCGCGACAACATACGCCTGAACGTCAAGCAGATAGAGTCGTGCAACGAGAGCGTCGGCCAGGCTCAGAAGGCCTACGACATCATGCACCAGACTTTCGACATCGGCGCCGCCTCCTATCTGGACCTGCGCGACAGCGAGTTGGCGCTCACGCGTTCGCGGCTGGCATACTTCCAGGCGGTGTACAACTATCTGATTGCCGGCGCAGAGCTCGAGCTGCTCCTTGGCAACGCCGTGGACGCCTCGACGGTGCCCGTGCCTGACCGCAGCAAATTCAAATAAAGAAAACTAATCCATTGAAAATCAAAACGATATGAAACGAATATGTCTGCCCGTAATAGCCGCTATGGCTACCGCTATGGTCTGCGGCTGCGGCGGCAAGGATGAGAAAGCCAAGGAGGCCGCCCCGGCTCCCGAGGACGAGACGCCCGTCGTGGACGTGGCCGTGGCCATGACCCGCAGCGTCGACCAGGAGCACAGCTACACCGCCAACGTCGAGGCCTTCAACACCAACAACATCAACCCCGCCAGCCCCAACCGCATCAAGAGCATCAGCGTTGACGTGGGCGACCGTGTCAGCCGCGGCCAGACGCTCGTCACCCTCGACAACAGCGCCGCCATCCAGCAGAAGGTGAACCTCGACCAGCTCGAGCGCGAATACGGCCGTGCCCTTCAGCTGCTGAAGATAGGCTCGGGCACGCAGGCCCAGGTGGATGCCATCAAGGCCCAGGTCGACGCCGCCCGCGCCGCCTACAAGAACACCCTCGAGAACACCACGCTCACCTCGCCCATGAGCGGCGTGGTCACCGCCCGCAACCTCCATCCAGGCGACATGGCCACCGGCGCCGCTATCCTCACCATCGGCCAGATTTCGCCGCAGGTGAAGGTGATCATCAATGTGCCGGAGACCGAGCGTGCCACCGTGCAGCAGGGTATGCCCGTGCAGGTGACCCTCGACGCCTTCCCCGACGAGACCTTCAACGCCACCATCTCGCGCGTCTATCCCTCCGTCGACCCCAACACCCGCACGTTCGAGGCCGAGGTGCTCATCCCCAATCCCAACGAGCGCATCTTCCCCGGCATGTTCGCCCGCGTGAACATCAACCACGGCTCGCAGAACCACGTGGTTGTGCCCGACCGCGCCGTGGTCAAGCAGTCCGGCTCCGGCAACAAATATGTCTACGTCTACCGCCGCGGCAAGGTCACATACAACAAGGTTGAGCTCGGTCAGCGCATCGACGATGTCTACGAGCTGCTCTCCGGCGTCGAAGACGGCGACACGGTCGTTATCGCCGGTCAGACACGCCTCGCCGACGGCGTGGCCGTGAAAGTCAAGGGCCGCAAGTAACGCCCCATTCCGTATCCCCTTCTCCACTTCATCACTCTCACTTTAACCCCCCCCATTAAACTTGATATATGAGCCTGTATGGAAGCGCGGTGAAACGTCCCGTAACCACAGCCCTGTGCTTTGTGGCTGTGGTAATCATGGGTCTGTTCTCACTCTCCAAACTGCCCATCGACCTGTACCCCGACATCGACACCAACACCATCATGGTGATGACGACATACCAGGGTGCATCGGCCCAGGACATCGAACAGAACGTGACTCGTCCGCTGGAGAACGTTCTCAACTCCGTCTCGAACCTCAAGCACATCACCTCGAAGAGCCGCGAGAACATCTCGGTCATCACGCTCGAGTTTGAATACGGCAACGACATCGACGTGATCACCAACGACGTGCGCGACAAACTCGACATGGTTTCGTCGGCGCTGCCCGACGATGTGGAGACGCCTGTCATCTTCAAGTTCTCGACGGACATGATTCCCATCGCGCTGCTCTCGGTGAACGCCTCGGAGAGTATGCCGGGCCTGTATAAAATCCTGGACGATGCCGTGGCCAATCCACTGGCGCGCATCTCCGGCGTGGGCTCCGTGTCCATCTCCGGCGCCCCGAAGCGCGAGATTCACATCTACACCGACCCGGAGCGCCTCGAAGCTTACGGCCTCACCATCGAGGGCATTTCGCAGGTGATTGCCGCCGAGAACCGCAACGTGCCGGGCGGCAGCTTCGACGTGGGCTCTGACACCTATTCGCTGCGCGTGCAGGGCGAGTTCATCCAAGCCTCCGATATGGCCGACATCGTGGTCGGCAGCCACGACGGCCGCAGCGTCTACCTCAAGGACGTGGCCCGCATCGACGACTCGCTCGAGGAGCGCGCCCAACAGACGTTCAACGACGGCGAGCAGGGCGCCATGATCGTGATTCAGAAACAGTCGGGCGCCAATTCGGTGGAAATCTCCAACAAGGTGCTGGAGATGCTGCCCAAGCTGCAGAAGCGTCTGCCCTCCGACGTCAAGCTCGATATCCTGGTGGACACCTCCGACAACATCCGCAACACAATCGCCTCGCTGGTCGAGACGGTGCTCTACGCGCTGCTCTTCGTTGTTGTCGTGGTGTTCTTCTTCCTGGGACGCTGGCGCGCCACGCTCATCATCGTCATCACCATCCCCATCTCGCTGATTGCCTCGTTCATCTACCTGGCCATGACCGGCGACACGCTCAACATCGTCTCGCTCTCGGCGCTGTCCATCTCCATCGGAATGGTTGTGGACGATGCCATCGTGGTGCTGGAGAACGTGACCACCCACATCGAGCGCGGCTCCGACCCCAAGCAGGCGGCCGTGCACGGCACCAACGAGGTGGCCATCTCCGTCATTGCTTCCACGCTGACGCTGCTGGCCGTGTTCTTCCCGCTCACGCTCGTGACGGGCATGACCGGCGTGCTCTTCCGCCAGTTAGGCTGGATGGTCTGCATCATGATGATTATCTCCACCACCTGCGCCCTGACGCTCACGCCCATGCTGTGCAGCCAGCTGCTGCGCCGTCAGAACAGCTACGGCCGCATGTACCGCCTACTGTTCACGCCCATCAACAAGGGCCTCGACGCCTTCGACAACGGCTATGCGCGTCTGTTAGGCTGGGTGGTGTCGCACAAGATCATCACCATCGTCATCTGCCTCGGCATCTTCGTGGGCTCGCTGCAGCTTGTGAAGCACGTGGGCACGGAGTTCTTCCCCACCAACGACGACGGCCGCCTGGGCGTGAGCCTGGAGCTGCCCATCGGCACCCGCGTGGAAATCGCCAACGAGGTGACGGCGCGCCTGGCCAAGGAGTGGCGGCAGAAATATCCTGAGATTGAGGCTCTTAACTATACGACGGGCACGGCCTCGTCGGACAATACCTTCGCCTCGCTCAGCGACAACGGCCCGCACATCGTTTCGATGAACATACGTCTCTCCGACCCCGGCGAGCGTGAGCGCGGCATCGTCGAAATCGCCAGCCTCATGCGCGAGGACCTCAAGCAATATCCCGAGTACAAGAAGGCCTACGTGAACGTGGGCGGCTCCCGCGGCGGCAGCATGGGCGGCCAGAGCACCGTCGACTTCGAAATCTACGGCTACGACTTCGCCGAGACCGACTCCGCCGCGCAGATGCTCAAGGCCGCGCTCGAGAAGATTCGCGGCACGGCCGACGTGATGATTTCGCGCTCGGACTATCAGCCCGAGATTCAGGTTGACTTTGACCGCGAGAAACTGGCGCGCTACGGCCTCAACCTCACCACGGCCGCCAACGCCCTGCGCAATCGCATCAACGGCGCCACGGCATCGCGTTTCCGCGAGGACGGCGAGGAGTATGACATCAAGGTGATGTTCGACCCCGCCTCGCGCACCTCTATCGAGGACATCGAGAACATCCTCATCTACAACGGCGCGGGCGGCAGCGTGCGCATCCGCGACGTCGGCAAGGTGGTCGAGCGCTATTCGCCGCCCACCATCGAGCGCAAAGACCGCGAGCGCATCGTGACCGTGAGCACCGTTGTGCAGGATGTGCCTATGAGTGAGGTGGTTGTCGCTGCCGAGGCCGCCATCGACAAGATGGACCTGCCCCAGGGCATCTCCGTGCAGATTGCCGGCTCGTTCGAGGACCAGCAGGATTCGTTCTCCGACTTGCTCATGCTCGCCGTGCTCATCATCATCCTCGTCTACATCGTGATGGCCGCGCAGTTCGAGAGCTACACCTACCCCGCAATCATCATGACCTCGCTGCTGTTCGCCTTCTCCGGCGTGTTCATCATCCTGTTCATCTCGGGACACACGCTCAACATCATGTCGATGATCGGCGCCATCATGCTGATCGGTATCGTGGTGAAGAACGGCATTGTGCTCATCGACTATATCACGCTTAACCGCGAACGCGGACTGAGCGTGCGCCGCGCCGTTGTGCTCGGCGGCCGCTCGCGTCTGCGTCCCGTGGTGATGACCACGCTGACCACCATCCTGGGCATGGTGCCCATGGCGTTGGGAACGGGCCAGGGTGCCGAGATGTGGCGCCCGATGGGTACGGCCGTAATCGGCGGTCTCACCTTCTCCACTATCCTTACGCTGCTGTTCGTGCCCGTGCTCTACTGCGTCTTCGCCGCCAACGGCATACGCCGCCAGCGCCGCAAGCACCATGCGCGCCTCAAAGAGCAGTCAGCCGCTCCTTCCGAGAAAAAATAACACCATCATCGCGTGCCGCGTCCCCCCCTGTTGCAACGGGACGCGGCCACGCTCCAAACTCATATAATCCCCCAAAGAAACTATGCAGGTAATAATGATATTTTTCGACCAGGCCCACTATGAGCGCATCGTTGAAGCCCTCGGGCACACCGGCTGCCGCGGCTTCACGGCATGGCCGCAGGTGACAGGCCGCGGCACCGTCAACGGCGAGCCGCACATGGGCAGCCACGCGTGGCCGTCGCTGTCGCAGGCCATCATGGCCGTGGTCCCCGACGACCGTGCCGCCGCCATCATGGAGCGTCTTCGCGCCATCGACGAGGAGCGCCCGCGTCTCGGCCTCCGTGCCTTCCAGTGGCCAGTCACCGCCTCCATCTGACCGCCGCCGTCCGCGGATAACGGCAAACGCAAAGAGCGCGCGATTCCCGAAGCGGGGTCGCGCGCTCTTTGCGTTTGGGTGTGTCTGAAAGGGGGGATTACTTCAGACCGAGTTTGGCCTTAACGGCGGGGGTGACGTCAACGACGTCGGCGCCCTGGAAAGCGGCCATGCCGTTCTCAAAGATGAAGGTGTAGCTGCCTTCCTGGCCAACGGCCTTGATGGCGTCGGTGATTTTCTGCTGGATGGGGGCCATGAGCTGCTGCTGCTGGCGCTGGATGTCCTGGCTGGCGGTGTTCTGGAAAGTCTCTACTTTCTGGGCCAGCTCCTGGATTTCCTGCTGACGACGGTCCTTGATGGACTGGGGGGTGTCGGCGGCGAGGGCCTGGAACTCCTGT
Organism: Bacteroidales bacterium; assembly: GCA_004552485.1. Classification (GTDB taxonomy): domain Bacteria; phylum Bacteroidota; class Bacteroidia; order Bacteroidales; family Muribaculaceae; genus CAG-873. The sequence goes on from SFOH01000020.1 coordinate 21,820, forward strand.
ACTTTCTTGTTGACTTCTTCTTCAAGCTTCTTGTACTCAGCCTCATACTTTTTGCTGACTTCCTGGAGCTGGGTCTGGGCGGCCGTGGTCTCAGGCATGGCGGTGAAGATGGCATTAACGTCGATGGTGCCGAACTTCTGTGCGGCGGCAATCGCAGGCAGGAGCAGGGCAACTGCCATAACAGCTAAAACTTTTTTAAGCATTTCTCTTTAAATCTTTAGTTTTTTTATGTATTGTAATTTGTTGTTTGTCAATGGTTTGGAACGGGCTTACTTGGCGTAGCCCATCTTGGCGAGGACGTCGTTGGAGACGTCGATGGTGGGCGAGGCAAAGATGATGTCGGAGGCTGAGGCGCGGTCGAAGATGGCCTGGAAGCCGCGTTCCTGCGCCAGCTTTTTGATGGCGTTGTAGACGTCGTCCTGGACGGGCTTGAGCAGCGTCTGGCGCTTCTGGTAGAGCTCGCCTTCCGGGCCGAAGTATTTGTAGCGCAGCTCGGTGGCCTCTTTCTCTTTGGCCACTACTTCCTGCTCGCGCTTTTTCACCTGTTCCTCGGTGAGGAAGACTTTGTCGTTGAGGTAGCTCTGGTAGAGGTTCTCGGCCTCTTTGCCTTTGGCCTCCACCTCTTTCTGCCAGCGCTGGGAGAGCTGGGAGAGCTGTTCGTTGGCCATTTCGTACTGGGGAACGTTTTTGAGGATGTATTCCATGTCCACGAGGGCAAATTTCTGGGCCTTGGCGCCAAATACGGCCACGACGGCCATGACGATGAGGAGGGCAAATTTCTTCATAATTCTTGGGGGTATTATAATTAGAACTTATAATATAGACGTTTGCGGGGGCAAAAGGTTTGAGTCGGTGTTGACGATTCGCGTTTTGGGAGGGAGGTTCATCAGAATTCCTGACCGAGGATGAAGTGGAAGTGTGAGCCGCCGCGCATACCGCGGACCTTGTCGAAACCGTAAGCCCAGTCGATGCCCATGAGGCCGACCATCGGGAGGTAGATGCGGACACCGGCGCCGGCGCTGCGCTTCATGCTGAAGGGGTTGAAGTCGCGCACCTTGGTCCAGGCGTTACCGCCTTCGAGGAAGGTGAGGGCGTAGATGGTGGTGGTGGGCTGGAGCATGAGGGGGAAGTGGAACTCGACGCCGAGGCGGGTGTAGGCGTAGCCTTCCTGGCCCCAGGGGGTGAGGTCACCGTTGTCGTAACCGCGGAGGGCGATGGTCTCGGTGGCATAGGTGTAGGAGCCGGACATGCCGTCGCCGCCGACGTAGAAGGTCTCGAACGGGGTCTTGAGGTATTTGTTGTAGGAGCCCAACAGACCGATGTCGGCGCGGGTCATGAGCACGGGTGTCCACTTCTCGGAGTTGGAGAGCGGGGTGTAGGTGCGCGATTTGAAGCGCAGTTTCCAGTATTCGATCCACTCGTAGAGCTTCTTCTTCGACTCGGTGGTGTTTTCCTCGGAGAGCTTCTTCCAGTCGCGTTTGCCGGTGAAGAGCTGTGCGGGAGGCGTGAGCTGGAGGTTGAGGGAGAACGATGAGCCGCTGCGGGTGTAGAGGGGGTTGTCGATGGAGTTGCGCGCGAGGGTGAGGCCGAGGACAAGGGCATTGGATGTGCCGTTGTTCATGTAGTAGAGGTATTCCCAGTTCTTTAGGTAATACCAGTTGTAGCCGAGCTCGGCGGTGAAGGTGAAGTAGTCGTCGGGCCACTTGAGGCGTTTGCCGAAGCCGACGTTGATGCCGACCATCTGGAGCACCTTGTTGGGGTCGTAGGCGTTCTCGTAGTTGTAGCCGTTGTCATAGCCGTAGCCATAACCGTAGCCGTAGCCGCCGTAACCGTAGCCGTTGTACATGTAGTCGCTCCACTGGCGGTTGTAGTAGGAGCTGTTCACGCCGGTCTGACGCGAGTAGAAGGCCGAAACCTGGAGGCTGTTGGGGCGTTTGCCGCCGAACCACGGGTCGAGGAACGACAGCGAGTAGGCCTGGTAGTAGCGGGCGTTGGTCTGGGCGCTGATGGTGAAGGTCTGGCCTTCGCCCTGCGGGATGACGCCCTTGTAGGTGCTCGGGTGGAAGAGGTTCTTGATGGAGAAGTTGGTGAACTTCAGCGAGAGTTTACCGATAATGCCGGTCTGGCCCCATCCCATCGAGAACTCGATCTGGTCGTTGGCTTTCGACTCGAGGTCGAGGACCACGTCGACGGTTCCGTTCTCCTCGTTGGGCTGGATGTCGGGCTGGAGGTGTTCGGGGTTGAAGTGGCCGGTCTGGGCAATCTCACGCAGCGAGCGCATGAGCTTGTCCTTGGAGAAGAGCTCGCCGGGACGTATGCGCAGCTCGCGGCGCACGACTTTCTCGTAGAGGCGGTCGTTGCCGTTGATGACCACATTGTTGATGCGTGCCTGCGGACCTTCCATCATGCGCATTTCCAGCGAGATGGAGTCGCCCTCGACGTCGCGCTCGATGGGCACGAGGTTGTAGAACAGGTAGCCGTTGTCCATGTAGAGGTTGGAGACGGCGTCGTCGTCCTCGGTGAGGCGCTTGTTCATGAGCTTCTGGTTGTAGACCTCGCCGGGGTGCATGTCGAGGACGGTGTTGAGCACGTCGGTGGGATAGACCGTGTTGCCCACCCACGAGATGTCGCGGATGTAGTATTTCTTGCCTTCGTCAACGGTGATGTGCACGTCGACCTTTTTCTCGTTGTAGGGGACAACGCTGTCGCTGACAATCTTGGCGTCGCGGTAGCCTAACTCGTTGTATTTCTCGATGATGCGGTTGAGGTCGTCCTCATAGTCCGACTCCACGAACTTCTTCTGGCGGAAGAGGTTGAGGAGCTTGCCGCTCTCGTTGGTCTTCTTCATGGTGCGCTGGATCTTGCGGTCGGAGAGCACCTGGTTGCCGTTGATGTAGATTTTGTGGACCTTGACCTTGTCGTGGCGGTTGACGTTGACGTCCACAATCATCTCGTTGGGAGCGGAGAGGTCCTCGCGGAGCACCACGTTGACGTCGGCGTTACCGAAGCCTTTGTCGGCGTAGTACTTCTTGGCGATCATCTCGATGCGGTTCACAATATTCTGGGTGATGACGTTGCCCTTCATGAGCTTGAGGCGCTCCTGGAGGTCGTCGCGCTCGCCCTTCTTGGCGCCGTTGTAGTTGACCTGCGAGATACGCGGCTGGGGGCGCACCTCGATTTCGAGCCACGCCTTGTCGCCAGCGGTCTTGAGCACCTTCACGCGGGCCTGCGAGAAGAGCTGCTGGCGCATGAGGCGTTTGACGGCCTGGGTGATGTCGTCGCCGGGGATGGCCACGCGATCGCCTTTCTTGAGTCCGGTGTATCCCAGGATGAGGAATTCGTCATAATTGGGGGCGCCGGTGACTTTGATGTCGGCGATTTCGTAGACGCGGGGCATGCCGCTGAATATGACGTTGGGCTCGTAGATTGTGTCCGTGGGCGCTGCCGCTGCGGGCTGGGCGGTCTGAGCGGCGGCGCGGGGCGCAGCAACGGCCAGCAGGGCGGCCAGGAGGGTGAGGAATTTGAGGCGCATATTGTGATTGAGAGTTCTTTTCACGGGGTAGGGGGGAATTGTGATTGTTTTATGGGTGGACGGGGAGAGGAATGACTTTTTCAGGCGGTGCGGCCGCTCACTGTGGCGGCGGGGTGGGGGAGGTGTCTTCGCCGGTCACCTGCTGGCCGGTTTTGCCGAAGCGTCGCTGGCGCCGGGCGTAGTCGGCGAGGGCGGTGTGGAAGTCGTCGATGGAGAAGTCGGGCCAGTAGCGGTCGGTGACGTAGAGCTCGGAGTAGGCGATCTGCCAGAGCAGGAAGTTGGAGATGCGTTTCTCGCCGCCGGTGCGTATGAGCAGGTCGGGGTCGGGGATGCCGGCGGTGGTTAGGCGCGAGGAGATGAGCTCGTCGGAGACGTCGTCGGGAGAGAGCCTGCCTTCGCGGACATCTTCGGCGATGGAGCGCATGGCGCGTGTCAGTTCCCAGCGCGAGCTGTAGCTGATGGCGAGGATGAGGTTGAGGCCGGTGCAGTGGGCCGTGGCCTCCATGCAGCCGTCGAGGCGTCGGCGCGTGTAGTCGGGGACGCGGCTGAGGTCGCCGATGACCGAGAGGCGGCAGTTGTTGGCGATGAGGCCGGGTGTCTCGCGCTCGAGGGCCGTGACGATGAGGTGCATCAAGAGGTCGACCTCGCGCTGGGGACGGTTCCAGTTCTCGGTTGAGAACGTGTAGAGCGTGAGATATTCTATTCCGGCGTCAGAGGCGGCCTGGGTGATGCGGTGGACGCTGTCCACGCCGGCAGAGTGGCCCATGGAGCGGTCCATGCCTTTCTGCTGGGCCCAGCGGCCGTTGCCGTCCATGATGATGGCGACATGGCGGGGCATGCAGGCTCCGGCGACGCTGCTCTGCGGCGCTGACGGCTGTGATGCTTGTGTCTGCTCTTTGGGGCTCATGGCTCTCTGATGCGGTTTCTTTATATTATTAATAATGTGTAAGGCTCAGTCAACGTAGTGGCACGTCTCGCATCGCTTGCCGAATTCATAGCTGATGCCGACAGTGAAGCGCGAGTACCAGTCGTTGTTCTTGAGGAATGATGATTTTATGGTGGCCAGGTCACTGAGGTCCTTGCCGTCGATGTGGTCGTTGAAGACCTTGATGACGGCGAACTCGGTGAAGAGGTTGAGGCGTTCCTTGAGTTTGAATTTGAAGCCGAAGCCCATGGGAATGCTGGGGCCGAAGGCTGTGTCGTCGTCGCACATGGCCATGGTCAGACCGAGGCCGACGCTGAGATAGGGCGTCCAGCGGCGCATCTTCTTGTAGGTCTCGCCGATGCCGAAGCTGAAGAAGTTGAACTCGACGCGGGCGGTGAGGTCGTAGACGGTGCTGTTGAAGGAGTAGGTCTTGCCCTCGGGCCATACATTGTCCATGTCGGAGGTGTCGCCGCTGATGGTCAGCACGTTGAAGCCGCCGCGGAAGGCCCACCGGGTGGTGGGGAGATAGCGCACTCCCAGGCCGAAGGCGAAGCCGGGGTGGGAGAGAAGCGTCTTGGAGGCCTCGCCCTGGTATCCGCTCATGCCCAGCTCGGCGCCGAAGTCGAACTTGTAGGGCGCTTCCTGGGCCGACGCGCACGGCGTCCAGGCGGCCATGAGGACCACGGCGGCGAGGAGGGCGGCTATGCGCGCGCGTATGTTGTGTAATGGGTTGCGAGGCATTGACGTGAGTGAGGAGAGAAGGTTGTTCAAGAGTGGGGATTATTCAATGGGGATGAACGTAAAGCGCTGGATGACACCGCGGTAGAGGGTGTTGATGAGCGCGCCCTGGGCGTTGTAGCCGCCGAAGAGGTAGATGTAGGGGCACTCCCACTCGGAGACGGGCTTGGTCAGATACTGGGCGGGGCGTGAGACGATGTTGCCGGCGGGGGAGGAGGTGTTGGTCGGCACGAGCGATGTCCAGCGCTGCGAGCGCGAGGCCTTCTGCGGCACGTGGAGCGTCTGCTTGTAGATGAAGCCTTTGGCGCCGCTGCGGCCGGGGATGAGGGCGGCCTGCTGGAGCAGTTTGCCGGCCTTCTCCCAGTTCATGCCGAAGTCGGGCGACACGTAGACCGTGTCGTTGAGGGCGCCGTCGGAGCGCTTGCCGAACATGGCGATGAGAACAGACTTGCGCGTCACCTTCAGCGTGTTCTGGTTGACGTCGGCGGTGAAGTAGGGCACCACTGTCGCGCCGTCCAGGGCATAGGGCAGGGCGCGGCGCGAGATGCTGGCCCACGAGTTGCCGTCATAGCCCCAAGTGACGTTGCAGAGCGAGCCGTCGGCGCAGCGGCCGCCGGTGATGATGGTCTGAGGAGAGCCGGCGAAGTCGAAGGTGTAGGTTATGGTCTGCGAGGCGCCGCTGACGGGGAATCCGTCGGGGAGGGCCTCCTCGGAAGAGGCGGGGTAGGTGACAAGGTTATAGGCGCCGGCAGCGCGGGTGCAGCCCAGGAGCTTGTTCCGGTGGGCGCCGTAGATGTTGGTCCAGTTCTGACCGGTGGCCGTCCATGTGACTCCGTCGGTGGAGGTCATCAGGTTGCCGGCCGTGTCGAGCATGAAGAGGGCCGACTCCGTGGCGTTCAGCGAGGAGAGCACGGGGGTGAAGCCCAGCTGAGGCGTGGCGTAAGACCAGACGCCGTCGGGGTCCGTGGCGCGGGCCATGCAGTAGCGGCCGTCATAATAGGTCATGCACCAGAAGGTGTCGGCGGTGTGGGCCGTGCCCTGGTCGGTGACCACGGTGAATTGCGAGGGGAGACCGGCGCGCTCGAGGCGGCTCCAGGTGAGTGTGTCGGGGTTGGACTTGTGCACCAGCACGCGAACGCTGTAGCTGGCCGAGGACTGGCCGTCGGCCGAGACGATGCGCAGGCGCACCGGACCGCGGGAGAAGTCGATGGAGTCGCCCGGGTTCTCGATGTAGTTGTGCACCGAGTCGGCTTTGCCCTCGCGGGGCTCGTAAATCTCCAGGACGGAGGCGGTGGCCACGGTGATGCGGGGCACCAGGCGCGTTATGTTGCTGCCCATGGGGAGGGAGTCGGCGTTGAAAATCTCGCCGGAGAGCTGGTCGATGGAGAAGAAGACGGTGTCCAGACTCTGGCAGACGGAAGAGTCGGCGGACAGCGCGAAGTTCAGCAACTGACAGCTGTAGGGCAGGTTCGTTTCGTTCGTTATGTCGTCATCGCTGTTGCAGGCGCCGAAAGAGAGGGCGGCGGCAGTGACGGTGAGCAGCGCGGAGAGTTTCTTGAGAAGTTTCTTGTTGAACATTATGTGATAGAATCAGCGTTAAAAACGGAGGCGCTAAACGCGCGTGCGCGAGGGCTCTCGGCTGTGAGAAGCGGAGGGCCGCAGCGTTTAAGAGTACAAAATTAAAATTTTGTGGCCAAACAGGCAAGTTTGCGGGCATAAAAAGGAGGAAAACGGCCGATTTTATATGTTTTTAACGGGCATGCTCCTCCAACTGTTAAATCTTCTCAACAAAAACGCCCCCTTTGCGCCGCTCCCAGCGCGGCTGTAACCCGGCCGGGGGCGCATCGGCGCGACTCAGCCCTCGATGAAAGGATGCGTGGCCGTAAACAGGTCGTTGTTGGTGAGCCACGAGATGACGTTCTCGCCGACCGTGGCGGTGTGAACAGGCCGTAACGTACTGAGTGACGGGGCTTTGGCGATGCCGTCGGCGCCGAGAGAGAACGGCGCTGTCTCCACGCGCGCCGCATCCCACAGCCCCTCGTCGATGAAGGCGCGGAGCGTCTGTGCACCGCCTTCGACGAGGACGGACGTGAAGCCGCGCTCATAGAGGCCGTGCATGGCCTCGGTGAGACTGCAGTAATCGCTGAGAATCAGCGTGTTGGGATTGGTGAGCACCTTATAGTCCGTGCCCTGCAGACGTCCGCGGCGGTCAAGGATGACGGGCACGGGCGACTCGCCCGGGAAGAGACGCGTGTCCAGGCCGGGATTGTCGGCGATGACCGTCCCCGAGCCCACGAGGATGGCGCCGTGGAGAGCGCGCAGGCGGTGGGCCATCGCCGATGTCAGCGGCGTCGAGAACCGTGCCGCGGTGGGGCGGTCGGCAGTGCGCCGGTGATCCATGAACGCGTCGGCACTCTGCGCCCATTTCAGCGTGATGAACGGCCGCTGACGGCGGTGGGCGGTCATGAAGACGGCATTGAGTTGCTCCGCCTCGCGGGCGAGCAGGCCTGTCTCGACGGCGACACCGGCATCGCGGAGCATGCGGATGCCGCGGCCGCTGACAGCCGGGAAGGGGTCGACGGAGGCTACGACAACGTGCGGTATGTGCTTGTTAATGAGAAGTTTGGCGCATGGCGGCGTCTTGCCGTAGTGCGAGCATGGTTCGAGGGTGACGTAGGCGGTGGCCTCGCTGAGCAGATGTTGGTCATCGGGACGGACGGAGGCCACGGCGTTCACCTCGGCATGGCCCTCGCCGTAGCGGCGGTGCCAGCTCTCGCCGATGATACGGCCGTCGGCAGCGGTTATCACGCAGCCAACCATGGGGTTGGTGCGCGTGGCGCCAAGGCCGTGGCGGGCGAGCTCGAGGGCTCGCGACATGTATTTTTCGGGGGTCTGCGTATGTTGCATGGCACAAATTTATTAAATCTTCAGTGAAGAGCCAAAAAAATTGCGTACTTTTGTAGTCTGAATAAAAACTCACCGATGAAGGAAAGCCTCTCACTGACCCAGAAACAGACGCTGACACAGACGCTGGCGCCGCTGCAGGTGCGCTATGTGAAGATGCTGGAGATGAACTCCGCAGCCATAGAAGAGGAGGTGAGCCGTCAGCTCGACGAGAACCCCGCCCTCGAAGCCCGCAGCGAGACACCGGCCGACACAGCCGATGCCTCGCCGGCCGACAGCGTCGACTATGACAGCGAGGACGACCGCGCCGACGCCTACGCCGTCTTCCGCCGCCGCAGCGCCGGCAGCGACTCTCAGCCCATGCCCATGGAGGCCAACGCCGCGACCGAGACTCTTGCCGAGAGCCTCCAAAGGCAGCTCAGCGAACTCGAGCTCACCGCCCCCGTGCGCGCTTTGGCTCAGTATATCATAGGAAATCTCGACGACAACGGCCGTCTGACGCGCGCGCCACAGGCCATCGCCGACGACATCGCCATCAGCACCGGTGCCGAAATCCCCGAGCCGCTCATGCGCGAGGCCCTCGACGCCGTGCGCGAGCTCGATCCCGCCGGCGTTGGCGCCGAAGACCTCCGCGACTGCCTCATGCTGCAGCTGCAGCGCAAAAAGGCCACGCAGGAGCGCGATGACGCGATGATGATTCTCGAGCGCCATTTCGACCTCTTCGCCGTGCGCAATTTCGAGCGGCTGCGTGCCCGCTCCGGCCTCACGCCCCGGCGCCTCGAAGCCGCCGTGACACTCAGGCCGAGCCCGTGTCGGACCGCATCATGCACATCACCCCCGACTTCACCGTCGAGCCCGACGAGACGGACGCCACCGGCAACCGCTTCATCGTCACACTCTCGCAGAATATCCCCGAACTCATTGTCAGTCAGACCTTTGACGTGCAGGCGGAACAGAGCCTCACAGCCAACGCCGGCCGCGGAGGCGACAAGGCACTGCTGTTCATACGCTCGCGCCGCCAGGAGGCCAACGAGTTCATCGATCTCATCGCGCGCCGCAATGCCACGCTCTTGGCCGTCATGAAAGCCATCGTGCGCATCCAGGCACCCTTCTTCCGCACCGAAGACCGCAGCCTCATCAAACCCATGATACTCAAGGATATAGCCGAGATGACCGACCGCGACCTCAGCGTCATATCGCGTGCCACCTCCGGCAAGTATGTGGCCACGCCCGGCGGCGTCTATCCGCTGAAGATGTTCTTCAACGAGCGTCCCCACGAGGACTCGGAGGTGTCGTCTCACGCCATCATCACCGAGCTGCAGTCGCTCATCGACGGCGAGGACAAACGGCGTCCCCTCAGCGACGATGCCCTCACCGCCGCCCTCAATGCTAAAGGACTGCCCATCGCGCGGCGCACCGTCGCCAAATACCGTGAGCAACTGGGCATCCCCAACTCGCGCGGACGCCGCTCGATGAAGGCTCATAAGTAGAATATAACGAATTTGCTAACAAATATATAGAACCAAACATTTAAAGTAAAAGATTAACACTGAAAATATATGTCAGCATTCCGCAGAAATACTCCTCTCGTGAAGGGCGCGCGCGTGGTTTCGGCCATCTTCTCGCCGCTGTTCATACCCACCTACTGCACCGTCATGGCCATGTGGCTGACGCCGCTGAACCTGGTGGCCGAGAACACGCGATTCCTGGCCGCCGCCGTCATCCTGGCCCTCACGTGCATCTTCCCCACCATGATTATAGTGTCCATGATCAAGCTCGGCAAAGTGAGCGATATGGACATCTCCAACCGTCGCCAACGCTTTGTGCCACTGATGCTTACGCTTGTTTGCTACGTGCTTGCCACCGCCTATATGTGGCGCGTGTCGGCACCGATGTGGCTGGTGATGTACTTCGCCTCCGGATGCCTGTCGGCGCTGGCCGTGGCACTCATCTCGCTGCGCTGGAAAATCAGTGCCCACGGTGCCGGCATGGGCAATTTGCTCGGTATGGTCATCGCCTTCATGGAGGGCGGCTATGCCGTCTACAACATGCTGGTGTGGCTGTGCGCGATTATCATCCTGTGCGGCGTGGTGTGCTCGGCACGCGTAATCCTGCACCGTCACACCCTCGGTCAGGTGTACGCCGGCACCGCCCTCAGCGCATTTATAACCACCGTGATGATGCTCATCCCGCACTGGATAATGCAATATCTTCAAGCCATTTGACCACATTCTTTTAAAGTACCGCTATAATGAAAGAAGACACATCATTCCGTCGTCGCAAGACCCATGCCGTTAGGGTGGGTAACACCGCCATCGGCGGCGATAATCCCATACGCATCCAGTCCATGACCAATACGCCCACGCTCGACACCGAGGCCAGCGTGGCACAGACCGAGCGCATCGCCGACGCCGGTGCCGACATCGTGCGCCTCACCGCCCAGGGCATTGCCCACGCCAAGAACCTGGAGAATATCAAGCGGCGCCTGCGCGAGGACGGCTATGACGTTCCCCTCGTCGCCGACATACACTTCAACCCCAAGGTGGCCATGGAAGCCGCCCTGCATGTAGAAAAGGTGCGCATCAACCCCGGCAACTACGTTGACCCGGCCCGCACATTCAAGAAACTGGAGTATACCGACGAAGAGTATCGCTCTGAGATGCAGCGCATTGAGGACACGCTCGTGCCCTTCCTGGAGCTGTGCCGCGAGCATGGCACGGCCGTGCGCCTCGGCGTCAACCATGGCTCGCTCTCCGACCGCATCATGAGCCGCTACGGCGACACGCCGGCAGGTATGGTGGAGAGTGCCATGGAGTTTCTGCGCGTTTCCGTGCGCCACAATTTTCCCGATATCGTCGTGTCTATAAAAGCCTCAAACGTTGGCATTATGGTGCAGACCATGCGCATGATGGCCGAGGCCATGGAGCGCGAGAACATGACCTTCCCGCTGCACCTCGGGGTCACCGAGGCCGGTGACGGCGAGGACGGCCGCGTGAAGAGTGCCGTAGGCATCGGCACACTCCTGGCGCAGGGCATCGGCGACACCATCCGCGTCTCGCTCAGCGAAGCCCCCGAGGCGGAAGTCCCCGTGGCCCAAATGCTCGTGAAACACATCGGCGCCATGACCCGCAACCTGCGCGGCATACCCGCCGCCAAGCCCGGCGGCGTGCCCGTTGTGGTGGGTGCGGACATCACCGAAGGGGAGTGTTTACAAAACTTTAACACTCTGACACTCAGCGGTCCCAATGCCGCTGCAGACGCCGAGTTGCAATTGCAAACGCCCTCCGACAAGCCCGTCGCACTCCACGCCGTATACCCCGCCGAACTCACCAAAGAAGAAGTGACGCTGGCGGCCGCCGTCGACCTCGGCAGCCTCTTGCTCGCAGGTTATGGTGACGCCGTGTGGCTGACAGCTCCGCAGCTGTCCGATGAAGAGCGCAACTCGCTGTTGTTCACCATCTTGCAGAGCACGCGCCGACGCATCACACGCACCGAATTCATCGCCTGCCCCAGCTGCGGACGCACCCTCTTCGACCTCCAGGGCACGCTCGCGCGCGTGAAAGCCGCCACCTCCCACCTCCCCGGCCTCAAGATTGCCGTCATGGGCTGCGTGGTGAACGGTCCGGGTGAGATGGCCGACGCCGACTACGGCTATGTCGGTGCCGCCGTCAACCGCATCTCCCTCTACCGCGGCAAGCAGTGCGTGGCCATGAATCTGCCCGAAGAAGAGGCCATCGAACACCTCGTCAGCCTGCTCAAGGAAGATGGCAAATGGGTTGAACCTTCACTTGAAAACGACTAAGCTAAATGGCACAGAATACAGCCACATACTTCACACTTGACAACGGTATGCGGTGCGTCCATCTCCATCAGCCGGGAGCGCCCGTAGGCTACTTCGGCGCCGCCGTCCGCGCCGGCAGCCGTGACGAGGATGTCGCCCGGGGTCAGGCAGGGTTGGCACACTTTGTCGAACACACCATCTTCAAGGGCACGGCACGCCGCTCGTCGTGGCACATCATCAATCGCATGGAGGCGGTGGGCGGTGAGCTCAACGCCTTCACGGGCAAGGAAGACACCGTTGTCTACGCTGCTTTTTCGCGCCCTAACCTCAGTCGCGCCGCCGAGCTGATTGCCGACCTCATCACCGGCTCGCGCTTTCCCAAGGCGCAGCTCGACCGCGAGCGCGAGGTGGTGTGCGACGAGATAGACTCTTACCTCGACCAGCCCTCCGAGGCCGTCTTCGATGACTTCGAAGACCTCCTCTTTCCCACCGACGGCCTCGGCCACAACATCCTCGGTACGCGCGAGAGCGTGCGCCGGCTCACCTCCGAGGATTGCGTAGCATGGTTAAACACTTACTATAATACCAACCGCATAATCCTTTTCTACGCAGGAGCATACGGTGTCGACACATTCCGCAAAATTGCCGAGCGATATTACTCTGATTTGCGTGTTGGCGGTGCTGTCGCAGAGCTGCCGGCGGTGACCCCGGCGGCGCGCTTCGACGTGCACAAGGCTGTGGAGAGTCACCAGGCCAATGTGGTGATGGGCTCCGCGCTGCCGCCCATGCCGCTGCCCGAACGCATGGTGATGGCCCTGCTCACGAATATCCTCGGCGGACCGGGCATGAACTCGCTGCTCAACGTCGAGCTGCGCGAGCGCCGCGGACTGGTGTACAATGTGGAGACATCGGTGACCAATTTCAGCAACTGCGGCGAGTTTCTCGTCTACTTCGGCTGCGACCCGAGCGATGAGGGAGAGTGCCGCCGACTGGCTCAACAACAGCTTGAAGAGATGGCATCGCATTGCCTGTCGGAGAGACGGTTGGCGGCAGCGCGCAAACAGTATCTCGGACAACTCATCCTCGCCAACGACAACCGCGAGAACCGCGCCATCGCCGTCGGCCGCGCCACCCTCTTCCGCGGCCGTGCGCTGACCTCCGCACAGGTCACCGACATGGTGCGCGCCGTGACGCCGCAGGCGCTGCGCGATGCGGCGGCCCTGGTGGTCGCCCCCTCAGTACTCACCCTCGGCCCCAATTAGGCTAATTGTCTCGCCCTGAAAAAAGTTGACTCACAAAAAGTCAACAAGATGATTAAATTTCAGAGTTTACCACGACAAAAACGACAGGCAATTCGGGAAGAAGTC
>SFOH01000071.1 GCA_004552485.1 Bacteroidales bacterium
GTCGATGGTGAGGATGTAGGTGACGCCGCCCTGCAGCGGCTCGGGGAAGTAGTACATGTAGGGCAGGAAGGAGTCGGAGAGAATCTTCACCTGCTTGGTGCCGTTGGTCATATACACCCAATACTCGCCCGGCTCGCGGCGCACATCGCCCATCACGTTGCCCTGGAAGCGCACATCGGTGGCGAGGACCTGCACCTTCAGGAGGGCGCATTTCACGCCGTTGCGGTCGAGGCGCGCCTGCGACTGTGCGGTGAGGTCCATGGGGTCGGCGGCAAAGGTGATGTCGGTGTCGGTGAGCTTCTGCGCCGCGGAGGTCATGGTGCAGAGGAGGCTGAGTAGTATGGTAATGAGTAGTTTTTTCATCGGTGGGTGGCTTTGTCTGCAAAGGTAGTGACTTATTTGTCAACACGCAAGCGTTGCGGGAGATAATGTGCGAAAGTACCGGTTTTTTTGATGAAGTTGCGGGTTCCTCGGATGAAAAGTAAGGTGCAGTCGCCTCCGCTACTTTCCGTGGGAGAATGCCGGTGCGCCAATGGTGTGGTGGCGTCCTCGCCGCCAAGAGCAACTTGAGATAATTAAATAGGAATCAAGGTTTTGATTGACGGCGAGGACGCCGTCACCCCAATGGCGGATGGGTGTGCGCGATTGGTGCCAGTAAGGATATGTAGTGAAACCGCTCCGCGGTTGTGGAACGGCGGAGCGGTTGGATGATGTCAGGGGATGGGGAATGGGGCGCGGCAGCTCAGCACTTGCTGAAGTCGGCGTTGTGCATGTCGCCGGTCTCGTTGAAGGCGTTGTGGAAGGCGAAGGCGGCGCTGAGGGTGTGGGGGGTCTGTCCGCCACGGCCGTTGATGCCCATGTTCAGATAGTCGCGCAGCAGGGGACGGTAGTCGGGGTGAGCGCAGTTGTTGATGATGCGCTCGGCGCGCTGCACGGGGTCGAGGCCGCGCAGGTCGGCGATGCCCTGGTCAGTGACGAGTACGTCGACGGAGTGCTCGGAGCTGTCGGTGTGCGTCACCATGGGGACGATGTTGGAGATGACGCCGCCCTTGGTGACGGAGGGGCATGAGAAGATGGAGATGTAGGCGTTGCGGGTGAAGTCGCCGCTGCCGCCGATGCCGTTCATCATCTTTGTGCCCAGCACGTGCGAGGAGTTGACGGCGCCGAAGATGTCGGCCTCGAGGGCGGTGTTCATGGCGATGACGCCTATGCGGCGGATAACCTCCGGGTTGTTGGAGATTTCGGCGGGACGCATCAGAATCTTGTCGTGGAAGTAGTCGAGGTTCGAGAAGAGCTCTTTCTCGGTCTTGTCGGAGAAGGTCATGGAGCAGGTCGAGGCGAAGGTGCACTTGCCAAGCTTGAGCAGCTCGAGCACAGCGTCCTGGATAACCTCGGTGTACATCATGAAGTTGGGCAGCTCCTTGGCCTCGCCCAGGCCGTAGAGCACGGCGTTGGCCACGTTGCCCACGCCGCTCTGCAGGGGCAGGAACTCTTTGGGGAGACGGCCGGCCATGTATTCGCCGACGAGGAAGCTGACCACGTTGTTGCCAATCTTGGTGGAGGTCTCGTCCACGGCGGTGAAGGCCTTCACACCGTCGTACTCGTCGGTGTCGATGACGCCCACCACCTTTGCGGGGTCAATCTGCAGATAGGGCAGACCGATGCGGTCGTTGGCGTGGTAGATGGGAATCTCGCGGCGATAGGGAGGATCGGCGGGCAGATAGATGTCGTGCATGCCGTAGAGGCTCGTGGGCAGCTTGTGGTTGATTTCGATGAAAATCTTCTTGGCCATCTTGGCATAGGTGGGGATGTTGCCCACGCCGCAGCCGAGGAGCACCTTGCCGTCGTCGGTGATGTCGGCGGCCTCGATGATGGCGAAGTCCACGTCGCCGTAGAAGTGGTAGCGTGTCTCCTGAGCCATCTCCGAGAGGTGACGGTCGTTGTAGTGGATGTCGTGGGTGTTGATGCGTGCGCGGGAGCCGGGGAGGTTCTGGTAGGGGGCGCGCATGTTGATGGCGTTGTACTCCGACAGGATCGTGTCGACGTGGCGGTTGGTGGAAGCGCCGGTGAAGATGTTTACTTTGTATTCCCTGCCTGCCTCATGCTCTTTCTTTGCTTTGGCGGCAACGCCCTCCGTGACGCCCTTGGGGGTGCCGGGAGCGGTAAAGCCCGAAAGTCCGAGGGTGGCGCCGTTTTCGATGATCGACGCGGCCTCTTCCGGGGTGATTTTATCAAATGCCATGGCTCAGATGAAAATGTTTTTTTTGATTGGAGTTATGGAGTTATTTTGTTTTTTCGTAATTTTGTGCAAAATTACCAATTAACGGACAATCACACAAATTTTTATTGAAAAAATTCCATAAATGGACAAGAAAGACGCTGTTGCGGCACCCGTTCAGGACCGCACATTATATATTGAAACGTACGGCTGCCAGATGAACGTGGCCGACAGTGAGGTGGTCGGTGCCGTCATGGGCATGGCCGGATACCGTGTCGTCGGCGCCGACGAGGCCGCCGATGCCGACGCCGTTCTGCTCAACACATGCTCGATTCGCGACAATGCCGAGCAGAAGATTTTCCACCGTCTCGAACAGCTGCGCGGTCAGCGCCGCCGCCGCGGCAAGGAGCGCCCGCGCATGATTATCGGTGTAATTGGCTGCATGGCCGAGCGCGTGGGAGAGTGCCTGGTGCGCGACCACGGCGTCGACGTGGTTTGCGGTCCGGACGCCTACCTCGACCTGCCCTCGCTCTTCGCCTCCGCCGAGGCCGGCCACAGCGCCGTCAACGTGGAACTGAGCACCACGCAGACCTACGAGAAGATTATCCCCTCGCGCATCACGGCCGGTGACGTGCCCGTCAGCGGCTTCGTCTCGATTATGCGCGGCTGCAACAACTTCTGCACCTACTGCATCGTGCCCTACACACGCGGCCGCGAGCGCTCGCGCCCCCTGGAGAGCATCCTCGCCGAGGTGCGCGACCTGCGCGACCGCGGATACAAGGAGGTGACGCTCCTGGGTCAGAATGTGAACTCTTATTGCTACGAGAGCGCTGACGGACAGACCGTTACCTTCCCGCGGCTGATGGCTCTCGTGGCCGAAGAGGCGCCGCAGATGCGCGTGCGCTTCACCACCTCCCATCCCAAGGACCTCAGCGACGAACTTCTCGAGGTGATGGCCGCTCATGACAACATCTGCAACCACATCCACCTACCCGTCCAGAGCGGCTCGAACGCCGTTCTCAAGGCCATGAACCGCAAATACACCCGCGAGAAATATCTCGACCGCATCGCCGCCATACGCCGCATCCTGCCCGACTGCGCCATCTCGACCGATATGTTCACCGGCTTCCACGACGAGACCGAGGAAGATTTTCAGCAGACGCTCTCGCTGATGCGCGAGTGCGGCTTCTCATCGGCCTTCATGTTCAAATACAGCGAGCGCCCGGGCACGGTGGCCTCGAAGACCATGCCCGACAATGTTCCGGAAGATGTGAAAATCGAGCGCCTGAACCGCATGATAGCGTTGCAGGGCGAACTGTCGCTGGCCTCGAACAAGGCCGACATCGGCAAGGAATTCGACGTCCTGGTCGAGGGCGTCAGCAAGCGCAGCAAAGAGCAGTGGGTGGGCCGCACGCCGCAGAACAAGACGTGCGTCTTCCCGCGCGGCGAGGGCGTGCGCACCGGCGCCACCGTTCGCGTGCGCGTCGTCTCGGCCACGTCGGCTACGCTCCTGTGCGAACTTGCCTGATTATTAGAATATTAGATTAACCGCAGCGTCAGGAAACGGCGCGTTGCGGGCGTTACGGGGAAGTGGGCCGACGCACGTCGGCCTACCACCCACAGCACTGTCTCGCCGCCGTCTTCATCCACGGCGGTGAGCAGCCATGCCGCGCGCTTCTGCGAGGGGGTGAGGCGCGCTTCGGTGAGGATGTCGCTGATGAGGCGCGTGCCGTCCATGCCGTAGGGCTGCATGCGGTCGCCGCGCCGCGGATGGCGCAGAACAAAGTGGCGCACGCCGTCTAAAGCATTGGCGTCCAGGTACATGATACGCGGGTCGCGCTCAGGGTGGAACGCCGCCACGGACATCTCGCGCACGGTGATGTGCAGCGGCTCCGTGATGTCTCTTTTCAGCGAAACTTCGTGCGCGTCAAGGCCTGCCGACGCCTTCTGCGTCGCGGCCTGCAGGCGCAGGCGTCCGCCAAGCAGCTCGGCAACGGTGTTGCCGGCTGTGAAGACGCCGGAGCCGGCGCTCATGATGTTGGTGGCGTGCGTCATGTTGAAGCCCAGGGGCCGCAGCATCTCGAAGAGGAGCGTGCGCGCGGCCGCGGCGGGCATCTGTGCCTGCATGGCTGCGATGTCGATGACGTTGGCGTCGCGGTCCATGAATTCGCCGGCCAGGCGGTCGACGGCCCAGGTGTAGAGCTCGAGGTTGTCGCGCACCTGCCGCGTCGTGGACAGCAGCCGCGCCGAGGGGTCGGTGAAGCGCTCTTCCATGGCCGGAAGCACGCGGTTGCGGAGACTATTACGCAGAAATTCGTCCGATGCGTTGGATGAATCGTTGACGAAACTCAGGCCGCGGGCTTTGAGATAGCCCTCGATGTCGGCGCGTGAGACGCCGAGCAGCGGGCGGATGATGTGGCCCGAGCGTGGCGCCATGGCGGCCAGCCCGGCGATGCCCGTTCCGCGCAGGGCGTTGAGCAGGAAAGTCTCGGCCTGGTCCTCGCGGTGATGGCCCACGGCGACGGCCTGGGCGCGTTCGTGCTCGAGCAGGTTGGTGAACCATTCGTAGCGCAGGGCCCGCGCCGCCATCTCCATGCTCTCGCCGGCGGCGCTCATGCGTTCCGGCACGTTGAAGTCGCGGATGAACAGATCAATGCCCAGACGGTCAGCCACTTGCGCAGCGTGGTCGCGGTCGCGGTTGCTCTCGGCACCGCGCAGATGAAAGTTGCAGTGCGCCGCCATTATATTATACCCCAGGGCGGTCAGCACTGCAACTAAGGCCACAGAGTCGGCACCGCCGCTCAGACCTGCGATTACAGGTGCGCCATCGTCCGTCAGCAGGTGTCCCTGACTGATTGCGGTGGCCACCGTATGTTCAAATTCGCGAGTTGTCACTTCTTTTTGCTCTTCTTCTTCTTGCTCTTGTCGGGAGCCGCTTTCTTGGCGGGCTCGCGCTGCAGATCGTACGTGCCGGAGAGACGCTTCTGCTCCTGCTCGTAGAGGATGCCGCCGAGCACGGGAATCATCTTGTCGGCATAGTGGCGGAAACCGAGGTCGGTCAGGTGGATGCCGTCGACGGTGCCGTCGTCCTCGATGCCGTCAAGGCCGTCGCTGGTGACGTAGTAGAGGTTGTCGGGATTCTCGGCTTTCAGCTTCTCGTAGTTCTTGCGGTATGCGGCGTTCTTGGCGGGCAGATAGTTGTGGAACATCGAGTCGTAGCGGGCGTAGGGATAGATGGGACCCTCGAGCATGACGATGGGCACATCGGGACGCGCCTCGCGCAGAATCTTCACGAAGTTGTAGGTGAGCGTGTCGCACATTTTCTCGGTGCAGTTGGGGACGGGGTCGAGCAGGTAGAGGTCGACATCGGGAATCTGCGCCAGAGCGCGGGCCATGTACGTGTCCATCTTGCCCTCGCCGGAGAAGGCCAGGTTGATGACCTCGGCGTTGAGCTCGCGGCCGATGATGTTCGAGGAGGCCATGCCGGTGCGTGAGGCGCAGCCGCCCTGGAGGATGGACGTGCCGTAGGCCACGATGCGGCGCCCTTTGTCGATGAGGTCGGGGCGGCCGGGAGTGATGACCGCGCCGGAGTCGACGCTCACGAAGAACTCGTCGAGGACGCCGTCATAGAGCGGCAGGTAGATCATGTATTCGTGCATCTTGCCGTCGAGACGCTCCACGTAGGTGCTCTCAACAACCTTGGTCTTGTTGCCGTCGGCGTTTTTTTTCACATACGGACGGTTGGTGTTGACGTGGCGCCACACGCTGTCGCCCTCGAAAATATACAGGTCGGTGCCTTTCAGGCCGGTGTCGGCCATGTGGATCATGTGAGTGTCCCAGAAAAGCTCATATTTCACGCCGATTTTGCGCGAGTTGGTGGCGAAGCGCACGCCGATGCCCGACGAACACTGCTGACGGTCCCAAAGCTCGCGGCCCTGGGCGATGCTGTCTTTCATCCACAGCGGCAGACGCGAGTAGACGCGCTCCGTGGGGCCCCCCGAGTATTCTGCCTTGTTGATGATGCGCAGCTCGCGGGCGTCAACGTATTTGCGGGGAATTTCCGGCTCGTCGGCGGCGAAGGCCGCGGCGGCCGTTGTCATGGCCAGCCCTGCAGTCAGGGCTGCTGCCAAAAGCTTGATTTTCATAGGCATATACGGTTTGATTGATTGACTTTCAAAGGCTTATCAGAGGATTTGAGAGGAATTGAGAGAGGAGGGGAGAGAGGAGGAGCATGTGCCGGCGACCGGGCCGGAGTCCACATTCATCACTGCCATACCCGAACGCCTGCCGGAGGGTACTTGCGCCCACTTCCGCATGCTTTCCGCAAAGTTAGCTTTTTTGCGCCAAACCACAAAATAAAATTGCCGCTTCTTCTTCTTTTTCCCTCACTTTTTTTCATCGCCGCGCCCTTTCGGTCGCCTCCGGGCCGCTCGCGCCACGCCAAAGCGGCCTGCCGCGAAGTTTTTGACGGCCTGCGGAAGAGCCTCTAACATTACGGGCCGAAAAATTGTTAGAAGAGAAAGAGGCAAATGCCAAAGTTTTTACGTAACTTTGCCATACCGGGTGCCCGGAATGTGCCGGGACAGGCGCCGCGAGTGCTGCCTCCCGTGTGTCCGGCGCTCGTAACTCACTGACTGACTAAACATTAAAACACTATGTTCAAGACATCAACATCACTGCTTGTAGGCGTGCTGGCCATCGCGGCCGGTGTGGTCACCATCATCTTCAACAACTCAATCACCAGCACCGGCGTGGTATGCTGCGGCGGTGTGCTCTTCGTGATTGCCGCCGTTCTCAACGCCGTCATCACCTATTTCGCCAAGGACGACAAAGGACGCCGCCGCGCCGGCACGGTCGCTTTCCTGTTCAATATGGTGGCGTCGGCAGCTGCGCTTGCCTTCGGCATCTGCATGATTTTCCGCCCCGACATCTTCGTGCGCTTCATCCCGATAGTCTTCTCCATCCTGGTGCTCTTCGGCGCGTTGATGCTCTTCTACTATCTTAGCTACGGCCGCCGGCCGTCCGCGCTGCCGCGCTGGCTGTTCGCCTATCCTCTGCTGGTGCTGGTGGGCGCCGTCATCGTCTTCTGCCTTGAGGGACAGACCGACGACCACCTGATTATGATCTACACCGGCGCCTCGCTGATTGTCTACGGCCTGGGCATGGGCAGCATCGGCGTCGCCCTCGAGCGCCAGCGCAAGGCCCGGACCTCGCGCGCCAAATCCCCCGCCGAGCCTGCCAAAACCCTCGCCGAGCCCTCCAAGGCTGAAGCCTCCTCCTCCGACAAGGCCTCCTCCTCCGAGCCCAAAGGCCTCGAATAATCCCCGCTCCCCTTCTCACTACACTCTCCTCTTGATAGCACCGCGAGCCCTTAGCCCGCGGTGCTATCAACATGTCCCTGCTTTCTCGGTTAATTTATGTTAACGATAGCCCATCCCTTGACAATCCCCCATTTTTTCGCTAATTTTAAGGCTTCAATATTAGAGTGAATCCCGTCCTTCTCAGATATCATCTATCCTTAATGCTAATCCATACCTGTAATTTCTTTCATAAAAATGGAAAAACCAGGCATTTACATAAATAAGAATTTGTTATGTACGCTAATACTGCTGTGCATTTTTGCCGTCTGCTATGGAGAAACTTATGATTATTCGCGGCGGGATTATAGCAAAATACCGGCAGCGCCAACAGCACAGCAATTCTTTGATTTTAAGGAATATAGCGTGGATTATTTCCACGGTATTCCGTCAATATCGCTGCCAATTTATACGTTACGTTGTGGCGCCATCGAAGTACCTGTATCGTTATGTTATCGCGGTGGAGGAATACGTTCGCAACAGGCTGCCGGCAATGCAGGTATGGGATGGAGTATTATGTGTGGTGCGGAAATCATGCATAATGTGGTCGGCGCTCCGGATGAAGAAAATCATATTATGCACGGCCTTTCACATCTTAACAAGAAAGAACGTTCTTTCCGATCAAAACTAATGGACAAACTTGCGGATTACGATCCGACAGATGGAGCCCATTATGAAGCAAAACTTTCATGGCAAGCAACCGAAGGAGAACGTTATTATCTTGGACTTTCAGATGTGGCAAATGATACATACAGTCTGTATGGCTTGGGATTATCTGCAGATTTTGTCTTTTCCGATTCAACTCAGACAGTTGCATCTTCCGAGAATGCGTTGGATATCAAAAAGAGCGACAGAATACCGGTCATTACAGATGGAGGAAGTGATGCCTATGGATATGTCGTCACAACAGATGCCGGGCTTCAATACTATTTTACGAGCCAGGACAGAGCATGTCATAGCTATAAATATGGCAGTATGGATTTAGAGCGTATGGAAACCGAGGTCTATTATGCCTCCACGTGGCATTTGGATGAGATTATAGATTTAAACGGCAACAAGGTCAGATATTTCTACCACAAACTACCTAACTACTACGGACAGGGCAGCTGTTATAAAGAGAATCAATACATATCGCTTAATGAGGTTCAGCAGATTGAACGGAATCACATTATTTCAGGTAGCAGTACAAAAAATTATCCTTTGGTGTTGGATAGTATAAGTGCGCCCGGAATTAGTGTTAAATTTGAATATATTCATGAGAACTTTTCAAACCTTTCGGTCCCTCTTAT
>SFOH01000021.1 GCA_004552485.1 Bacteroidales bacterium
GTCGATGGCCTGGCTGTAGGGGCCGATGGCTCCGGGAGCCTCGGTTGTGGCGATTACGTTCTTCATGTTTTCGTGGGGTTATGATGTTGTTATTATGTTGATTCTGCGGGTTTACTCTTTGTCCTTGTCCATGCGGGGCGTGTGGACGGGGATGGAGGCGATGAGCACCGAGTCGCCGTATTCGTAGCCGCGCTCTTCGCTGAGGTCCACTTCCTCGGAGAGGGTGGAATAGCGGTGGGAGAAGGCGGTGATGAAGTCGGAGTCGCCGAGGTTGGCGAGCTTGCGGAAGACGGCGCCGACGGTGAGCTGTGCGGGCTCCACGGCGGGCTGGTAGTCCACCTCGTCGCGGCGCATATCGGGGACGGTGCGCACGAGGAGACCTGCGTCGATGAGCTTGACGAGGATGTCGCTGACGAGACGCGGCGGCAGCTCACCTTCGGCGGCGATCTCCTGGGCTGTCAGCGGCGGCAGTCCGCGTGTGAAGCGCTGCACGACCATGGCCATGACGGCGACGGTGACCTTGCGGCGGTAGGAGGGCGAGATGCGGCTGACCTTGGTGGAGAGGGCATAGAGGAAGATGTTCTGCGAGGAGTAGCAGATGAGCGCGCCGGTGAGGGTGATGACCCATGTCAGCTGAATCCACAGCAGGAGCAGAGGCAGGAAGGCGAAGGAACCGTAGATGGCGTTGTAGCGTGTGACGTACAACTGTCCGGAAACGAAGAGCCACTGCAGGACCTTGAAGGCACTGCCGGCGATGACACCCGAGACGAGGGCGTTGGCGAACTTCACCTTGGTGTTGGGAATGAGCTTGTAGGCGGCGCCGAAGAACACCCATGTGAGCACCCACGAGGCCAGGTCGATGAACACTCCTTTGATGGGCGTCATGAATTCGAAGTCGAACATGTTCTGGATGGTGGAGGTGACGAAGAGGCTGAGGCCTCCGGCGCAAATCATGATGACGGGGAGGATGAACATCATGGCGGTGTAGTCGGTGATTTTGTGCCAGATGCTGCGGCTCTGCGACACGCCCCACATCTTGTTGAAGGTGCTCTCCACGCTGTCGATCAGCGAGTAGAGTGTGTAGAGGAGGAAGAGGATGCCGATGCCCACGAAGATGCCTTCGGAGGCGGTGCTCATGTATCCGTCCACGAACTTGAGGGCCTCGGCGATGGCCTGCTCCTGGCCTGGGAATATCTGGAAGAGTTCCTGGCTGATGAAGTCGTTGAAGCCGAAGCCTCGTCCGATGGCAAGCAGGAGCGCCAGGGCGGGGACGATGGCGAGGACGGTGCGGTAGGTCATGGCGCAGGCCTGGGTCTGGAGGTCGGTGTCGGTGAACGACTTGACGCAGATGTTGAGGGTCTTCAGCAGGTTCACCCACCACTTCTGCCGGTTGTCGGCCCAGATGCCGTCGGTCCAGTAATTCCACAGTCGCATGGCAAAGGCAGTGACGCGCTCGGCGAGGCGTGCGGGCCGGCCCTTGGCTTTTGCTTTCTTGTTGTCGGTGGGTTTTGTGCTCATGTCAGTGGTGTCCTTTCATGGTCGCCGCAAGGGCGGCTGCATCAATAAAAACGCACGGACGGCAACAAAGGTTGCCGCCCGGCGTGGTTCATTTCTTGGAGTGGTGGTGGTGATGGTGGTGATGGCCCTGCTTGCCGGGGAGCAGGCGCTGCCACCAGTGCGTCTTCTTCTTCTTTGAGTCGTAGCCGTAGCCGTAAGCGTAGCCGTAGGTCTTGTAGCCGTAATAGCCGTAGTGGCCGTAGCGGCGGAAGATGTAGGCGGTGCTTCCCACGTTGACGTAGTTGAGGACGAGGTAGGGGTGGGGGAGACGGTGCATGCGTACGGCATCGTGCAGCGAGGTGAGCGAGCGCTTGGTGCTGACGCCGGCGCGGGTCACGTAGAGCTGGATGTCGGAGTAGGGCGCGATGAGGAAGGTGTCGGAGACCATGCCGATGGGGGCGGTGTCGACGATGACTACGTCGAACTCGCGGCGCAGCTGCTCGAACATCTTCTGCATATTCGGGCTGAGCAGCAGCTCGTTGGGGTTGGGCGGAATGGGGCCGGCGGGGAGAATGAAGAGGTTCTCGGAGACGGGGCTCTGATGGAGGAGGCTGTCGAGGTCGTCGAACTGTCCGGAGAGGAACGAGGTCACGCCGGTGTTGTTGTTGAGGCCGGCGATGCGAGCGAGCACGGGACGGCGGATGTCGAGGCCGAGCACCACGACGCGCTTGTTGGTGAGCGCATAGGTGGCGGCGAGGTTGTAGGTGATGAATGTCTTGCCCTCGCCGGAGATGGACGATGTGATGAGAATCACGCGTCCCTTGTCGGAGGTGCGTCCGGCGGCGGTGAAGTCGACGTTGTTGCGGAGGAGTCGGAAGAGCTCGGCCACGGGGGTGGCGAGACCGTCGCCCACGACGAGCTGTGAGTCGGAGTCCTCGCTCTTGCAGATCTCGCCGAGGATGGGCACCTTGGTGAGGCGCTGCAGGTCTTCCTTGTCGTTGAATTTGGGGAAGAGGACGCGGCGGAGGGTGATGATGACGATGGGGACGACGAGGCCGATGAGGCAGCCGATGAGCACGTAGAGCGAACGCTTGGGCGATACGGGGCCGTAGCCGACGGGGTTGTCAAGGAACTGGACGGTGGGGGTGGCCAGGGTCTTCTGCAGTGCAATCTCTTCGCGTTTCTGGAGGAGGTAGGTGTAGATGTTGACCTTCACCTGCTGCTCGCGGAAAATCTCGTTGAGGCCTTTGTCGACGGAGGGCTGTGCGGCGAGTTCGCCGGCGCTGCGGCTGCGCAGGCTGCTCAGCGAGGAGCGGCGTTTGTTGAGCGAACTCTCGGCGCTGCGTATGCTGCTGACAATCTGTGCTTTCTGGGTGATGAGCGCGTCGCGCATTGGAGTGAGCGAGGGATGGCTCTCGCCCATGCTCTCAAGGGCGCGCTTGTAGTTGGAGACGGCCTGGTTGTACGACTCGATGCTCTGTGAGACGGCGGCATCCTGGGCGAAGTTGGGCAGCGGCTCATACTTGTCCTGGCGCAGTACCATGCCCTCGACTTCGCGGAGCATGGCGATGGAGGCGTCCACCTCGGCAAGCTCGGCGTCGTTGGTGTTCTGGGCGTTGAGGTTAAGGCCGGTCTGTGCGGAGAGGTCGGCGATGTTGTGGGCCTCGCGATAGCGGCGCAGGCGCTCCTCGACGTCGGAGAGCTCGCCGGTGATCATGGTCAGACGGTCGAGGATGAACGTCTCCATCTGCACGGCGGAGCGGTTCTTCTCCTCGATGATCTGCTTGTTGTAGAAGTTCACGAGGGCTTTGAACACGTCGACGCCTTCTTCGATGCACGGCGTTTTCATGTCCATGTTGAGGACGCTGGGAGCGGACTCGACGGGTCGGAAGGCGATGCTTTCGGAGAGACGCGAGGCAATGTTGCGGGCGTTCTGGATAACGATTTTCTCCGGGGCGTCAAGGCGTGTGGTGAAAGGCGACTGGGAGAGGGTCACCTTGCCGACGGAGAACTGCATTGCGACGGGCAGTTTGGCGTTCTTCAAGTGCTTCGTCTCGTCGCTTTCCTCGCTGCCGACGTAGGCGCGGATGTCGTATGTGCCGGCGACGTCGCCTTTGTCAATGCGGAAGATGACGCTCGTGTGCAGCTGGGTGAGACTCACGGAGTCCATCTTGGCCACGACGGGCGAGCAGTGGTAGACGGGCACGTCGCGCATGCGGCCTTTGGTGTAATAGGAATAGGCCAGGCCGAGCGAATCGACGATGCGCAGCATGTTGTTCTTCGACATGAGAATCTGAATCTCGGTGTTCTTCTCGATGTCGCGGTCCTGGTTGAAGGCCTTGTTCAGCTCCAGCATGGTCTGGGAGGTGGCGTCGGCGCTTTTACTGTTGATGTATATCGAGGCGTCCACCTGATAGAGGGGGACGATGGTGAGGACATAGTAGTATGCGGCGCCGCCGAAGAGGAGCACGCACAGCAGAATCCACTTCCACTTTGCAGCAATGTCGAGCAACAGGCCTGTGAGGTCGAACTTCTCCTCGCTGTCCGCAAGGTCGTTCTCCAGGTTGTTCACTTCATCAGCTTGGTTCATCGTTGGGATTGGTAAAAGTTGATAAGCAGTTTATTTAGAGATGTTTATGATGCTCACGATGAGCGCGGCGACAGCCGAAGCGCCGCCCACGACGCTCAGAGCTGTTGTCCAGCCCTGGTGCATCTGCCAGGCGCCCTGGCGGGCCGATTCGTTGGGCTGGACGTAGATGATGTCGTTCTGGTAGAGGTTGAAATAGGGCGAGAGCAGGGTGTTGCGGTCGTTGAGGTTGAGGCGGTGCACCTCGCGTGTTCCGTCGGCATTGGTGCGGTAGAGGAGGATGTTCTCGCGCTCGCCGCGTATGTCGAGGTCGCCGGCCATGGCGATGGCTTCGAGCAGATTGACGCGCTCGTTGGAGACGGAGAACTGGCCGGGATTCTTGACGGCGCCGAGGACGGTGACGCGGAAGTTCATGAGGCGCACCTCGACGGTGGGCTCAACCTTGACGTATTTGGGATAGATGTCGGAGCGGATAATCTGCGCTACCTCGCTCTTGGTTTTGCCGGCGACGTCGATGGAGCCGATGATGGGGAAGTCGATGGTTCCGGCATTGCTGACGAGATAATAGTTCGTCATCGCCTCCTTCGAGGTGTTGGAGGAATTGTTGGAGCTGATTGTTACGCTTCCGTCGGGATTGACGAACATGTCGCGGTTGAATGGCGCAACGGCCTGAATGTCTGACGACATAACGCGTATGTTGAGCAGGTCGCCGGGAGCCAGGACGGGGTCGGCGACGGTTTGGCTCTGACGGAGCACTTCGGCGGGAATCTGCTCGGCATCGGGCAGATAAACGACTTTCTTGGGGGCGGAGCAGGCGGTGGCGAGAGCCATTGTCGCGGTGAGGGCGGCAGCGGCCATGCTTCTTATGATTAGCTTTTTCAGGTTTGCCATTGTCTTAGGATGGATACGAATTAAGTGTACATACTCACTTGCAAAATTAAGCAAAATCTTGCAAACCTCCAAAACAAAATGCCGGAAGCAGGCGCATTTAAGCGTCACGCGTGTGCGCGGGACGTGTATATAACGAGGCAGCCCGGGCTTGAGGGCCCGGGCTGCGGTGTTTGTCAGTCAGCTATGTAGCTGTTAGTTGCTGTGTTTTAAGCAGTGATTATTTTTTAGCGTCTTCGATGGTGCAGATGCTTACACGGTTCCAAGACTCCTCGGTGAACATGTGGCCGATGCCTTCGCCTTCAGCAACGATGCGGCTGGGGTCGATTTTGTATTTGTTGACGAGTGAGTTCTTGACAGACTCTGCACGAGCCTTGGCGAGAGCGATGTTCTTCTCGAGGTTACCATCCTGTGAGGCATAACCTTTGACGAGGACCTTGCTGTCTTTGTGGTTCTTGAGGTATGCGGCGATCATCTCTACGTTGGGCTGCTGGTCAGCGGTGATGACTGAAGAGCCGATGCGGAAGAAGACGTAGCGAACAGAGTTGAGGTAGTTGCTAACCTCTTTGACGGTCTGAACGGGACGGGCGTTGCAGGCAGCGAGCTGGTTTGCAAGGTCGTTGGCCTTGGCCTCGGCAGCAGCGGCGTTTGCGTTAGCCTGGTCGAGAGAAGCGCGGAGGTCGTTGATCTGGCCGTTGAGGGCGTCGATCTGAGCCTGGTTCATGGGCATTACGCAAGCGAACTTGTGGCCGCCGAAGTGGTATGAAACAGAAGCCTGGAGGTTGAAGGTGGCGCCGTTGATGTTGTAGGCGTCAGCGGTCTGACCGGCACCGGGCTCGTTCATGTTCCAAGCAACGTAGGGAGACAGGCCCAGGGTTACCTTGTCGGAAACGTTGAACTTGAAGTTAAGACCGGCTTTGGTAACGAAGTAGTTCCAGTCGCCGTGGCCACCGATGTAGTCGTGGCCCCAGCCTGCGCCGGCAACAGCGTCGATGCTGAAGGGACGGGTCTCGCAGTTGTAACCGCCGAAGAGGTTGAAGAGGTCAACGGCACCGTAAGCGCCTACGTAAGAGTTGTCAAATGCTGTTTTTGAGCGGGGGCCTTCCCAGCTGGAGGTGTTCACACCGAACTGACCTTCAACGCCGAGGGCGAAGGCGGGAGTGATCTGTTTCTGGAGGTGGAGACCAACGAGGCCGCGCATGCCGCCGAAGAAGGCGTGATGCTTCATGGGAGTGGTGAGACCACCGTCCACTCCGATAGACCAATTGTCAAAGAATTTGGGCTGCTCAACGGCCTGAGCAGAAGCGCTCATTGCACCCAGTGCAATAGCTGCCAGTAATACAATTTTCTTCATCTTTATAAAGTTGATAACGTTAAGAAATTCTGTGCAAATATAGGAACAAAGGAATTAATAACCAAATTTTTTAGTTAATTTATACCTTTTCTGTTAAAGAAATGGCGTCTGCATACTCCAAAAGGGAGAGAATGTGGAGTTTTTGACCAACCCCGGGGCGTCGGTTCTCGTTGCTGTGGGCTGTTGAGAGCGGGTTTTGCCGGTCATAAATGCTTCTGCGATACTTCATAGAAAGCGTATATTTCAAAGGGCTATCAGTCTTTGTTTTTGTTTTATACCTATTAAACATTAGAAGCGTGATAAAGTTTTAAAGGCTCTTAAAATTCACTTTCTTTAACAGTTTATCGTTCGCGTACGCGCGCACGTACATATATAAATAATGTGTGCCCCGGGGAGGACACACATTATTTATAGCGGAGTCAATGTCGGGAGAAGGCTGTCGGCTCAGAGTGTGAGGCGGAGAGCCATCTCCGTGAGGGTAGGGAGGGGTTTAGGCCTCTTCCTCAGCATTGAGGATCTCGAGCATCTTGATGGCTGACCAAGGGATGCGGGTGCCGGGGCCGAAGATGGCGGCGACGCCGGCTTTGTAGAGGAAGTCATAGTCCTGGGCGGGGATAACGCCGCCGGCGGTTACCATGATGTCCTCGCGGCCGAGTTTCTTGAGTTCGGCGATCACCTGGGGGATGAGGGTCTTGTGACCGGCAGCCAGCGAGCTGACGCCGAGGATGTGAACGTCGTTCTCGACGGCCTGGCGTGCAGCTTCGGCCGGGGTCTGGAAGAGCGGGCCCATGTCGACGTCGAAGCCGCAGTCGGCATAACCGGTGGCAACTACTTTGGCGCCGCGGTCGTGGCCGTCCTGGCCCATCTTGGCAATCATAATACGGGGCTGGCGGCCTTCGCGCTTGGCAAATTCCGCGCACATCTCCTGAGCTTTCTTGAAGTCAGGGTCATTCTTGGTTTCGGAGGAGTACACGCCTGAAATGGTTCTGATAATTGCTTTGTAACGGCCCACGACTTCTTCGCAGGCGTCTGAGATTTCGCCGAGGGTGGCACGCACGCCGGCAGCTTTGACGGCGAGGTCGAGGAGGTTGCCTTTCTTGGTGCGGACGCACTCGGTGATGGCAGCGAGGGCTTCTTTGACCTTGGCCTCGTCGCGGTGGGCCTTGACGTCGTCGAGGCGCTCGATCTGCTCTTTGCGCACTTCGGTGTTGTCGATTTCGAGGATGTCGATGGGATCCTCGTGGTCGAGGCGGTATTTGTTGATGCCGACGATGGTCTGACGGCCGGAGTCGATGCGGGCCTGGGTGCGTGCAGCGGCTTCTTCGATGCGCATCTTGGGCAGGCCGGTCTCGATGGCTTTGGCCATGCCGCCGAGTTTCTCGATTTCCTGGATGTGCTCCCAGGCGCGGTGAGCGATCTCGTTGGTGAGAGCC
This sequence comes from Bacteroidales bacterium, assembly GCA_004552485.1. Taxonomy (GTDB): domain Bacteria; phylum Bacteroidota; class Bacteroidia; order Bacteroidales; family Muribaculaceae; genus CAG-873. The sequence goes on from SFOH01000021.1 coordinate 7,760, forward strand.
TCGATGTAGTAGGAACCGCCCCAGGGGTCGATCTGCTTGGTGACCATGGTCTCTTCCTGGATGTAGATCTGGGTGTTACGGGCGATACGTGCGGAGAAGTCGGTGGGCAGCGCGATTGCCTCGTCAAGGGCGTTGGTGTGGAGCGACTGAGTGTGGCCGAGAGCGGCGCCCATGGCCTCGATGCAGGTGCGGCCGACGTTGTTGAAGGGGTCCTGCTCGGTGAGCGACCAGCCGGATGTCTGCGAGTGGGTGCGCAGAGCCAGCGACTTGGGGTTCTTGGGGTTGAACTGCTTGACGATCTTGGCCCAAAGCATGCGTGCTGCGCGCATCTTGGCAACCTCCATGAAGTAGTTCATGCCGATGGCCCAGAAGAAGGACAGACGGGGAGCGAAGGCGTCGATGTCCATGCCGGCGTTGACGCCTGCGCGGAGGTATTCGAGGCCGTCGGCCAGGGTGTAGGCCAGCTCAATGTCGCAGGTGGCGCCGGCTTCCTGCATGTGGTAGCCGGAGATGGAGATTGAGTTGAACTTGGGCATATTCTGCGAGGTGTACTCGAAGATGTCGGCGATGATGCGCATCGAGAACTCGGGGGGATAGATGTAGGTGTTGCGCACCATGAACTCCTTGAGGATGTCGTTCTGGATCGTACCTGCCATCTCGGTGAGCTGAGCACCCTGTTCGAGGCCGGCGTTGATGTAGAAGGCGAGGATGGGGAGAACAGCGCCGTTCATGGTCATGGACACGGACATCTTGTTCAGAGGAATTCCGTCGAAGAGCACTTTCATGTCCTCGATGGAGCAGATGGACACACCGGCTTTGCCGACGTCGCCGACTACGCGGGGGTGGTCGGCGTCGTATCCGCGGTGTGTGGCAAGGTCAAATGCCACGGAGAGTCCTTTCTGACCGGCGGCAAGGTTGCGGCGGTAGAAGGCGTTTGACTCGGCGGCGGTTGAGAAGCCGGCGTACTGGCGGATTGTCCAGGGGCGCAGGGGGTACATGGCGCTGTACGGGCCACGCAGGTAGGGGGGGATACCGGAGACGAAGTTCAGGTGCTCGAGGCCCTGAAGGTCTTCTTTGGTGTAAATGGGTTTAACGGGGATGAGCTCGGGGGTGAGCCATTCGGTCCCGTTGGCGGCGGGTGCGGCCTTCTGCTCGCCGAAACCGTCCGCGGTGATATCTATGGTTTTGAAATCAGGTTTCATAATTTTCTAAGAGAGTATCTAATGTTGCTGTTAAAAACGGAGTGCTGTTAAACACTCTCCTTTATTTAAGAAGACGGTTGTTGAAGTCCTGAAGAACCTCCAGCACGTTGCAGCGGACGTGAACGAAGTCGTTGATGCCCTGAGCTTTGAGCTCGTCGGTGCAGGCGGGGTTACCGGCAACGACGAATTCGGCGCGGCCGTTCAGGTATTTGTAAGCCTCGGGGGCGAGGGTTGCGTACTCGTCGTCGCTCGAGCAGAGGACAACTACGTCGGCGCCTTTCTCGAGAGCGGCGTCTACGCCCTGCTCTACGGTGTCGAAGCCGAGGTTGTCGATGATCTCATAGCCGGCGCAGCCGAAGAAGTTGGTTGAGAACTGTGCGCGGGCGAGGCGCATGGCGAGGTTGCCGATGGTGAGCATGAACACTTTGGGACGCTTGGCGGCGGCTTCGGTAGCGAGGCGGAGAGCCTCGAAGTCGGTGGCGGCGCGTTTCATGAGCAGACCGCCGTTGTCCTCCTTGGAGCAGCCGCATCCGCAGGCGCCCTCTTTCTTGACAATCTTCGAAGCGGCTTTCTCGTTGATGTTGGGGTACTGGTTGGTGCCGAGCAGAATCTCTTTGCGGCGGGCAACGTCGGTGTGGCGTTTCTCGCAGGAGGCGTTGACGGCAGCCTGAACGGTGCCGGCGTTTACAGCCTTGAAGAAACCGCCTTCGTCAACGGTGGCGAGGAAGAGCTTCCAGGCTTCTTTGGCGATGGAGACGGTGAGGGTCTCCACGTAGTATGAGCCGCCGGCGGGGTCGATGACCTTGTCCATGTGGCTCTCTTCCTTGAGCAGGAACTGCTGGTTGCGGGCGATGCGCTCCGAGAACTCGTCGGGAGTCTGATAAGGGGTGTCGAACGGGGTGGTGACGATTGAGTCAACACCGGCGACGGCGGCAGAGAAGGTCTCTGTCTGTGAGCGCAGCAGGTTGACGTGAGCGTCGTAGATGGTCTGGTTGAATTTCGAGGTCTCGGCGTTCACAACCATCTTGGCTGCGCAGGAGCATTTGGGTTTGTACTGCTCTACGATCTGGGCCCAGAGCATGCGGGCGGCGCGGAATTTGGCGATCTCCATGAAGAAGTTGGAGGAGACGCACATGTTGAATTTGATGCGGCAGGCCACCTCTTCGGCGGAGAGGCCGGCATCGGTGAGGAGGGTCATCCAGTCGGCGCCCCAGGCCAGTGCGTAGCCGAGCTCCTGGTAGATGTAAGCACCGGCATTGCCGAGGGTGACGGAGTCGACGCTCAGGCAGCGCAGTTTTTTGACGGGAGCGACGGTCTCGAGGAGCTTCTTGGCGTTCTCGACAACAGAGTCGCAGACGTTGCCGGCGCCGTGGCGCAGGGCTTTGCGCAGGGGGTTGAAGTCGATTGAGCCATGGAAGTCGTCGGTGGCGTTGTGGTCCTGAAGGTATTTCACCAGCACCTCAGCCAGAGCGAGGGCTTTCTTGGGGCAGGTGATGAAGTTGATTTCGACGGCTGAGAGGGTGATGTCTTTCAGCAGCGTCTCAACGGTTTTGTAATCAGGCTCTTCCACGGAGAAACCCAGCGAGGTCACGCCCTTATTGAGGACATCGAGAGCGATTTTGTTGGCCTCTTCGGGAGTTGCGGCGATAATGTTCTGGCGGGTGAGCCAGTCATTGTCTGTGCGGGTGCCGCGTACATAGGGGAATTCACCGGGGAGTGAGTTGGTTGTCTTGAGGTCTTTGATGTCGTCCAGGCGATAGATGGGCTGGACGTTGAAGCCCTCGTTTGTTCGCCAAACCAATTTTTTGTTGAAGTCAGCACCTTTGAGGTCTGTCTCAACTTTAGCGCGCCAGGTTTCGTAGCTGACGGGCTCAAATTGGTCGAACAGTTTTTCGTTTTTTTCTGCCATAACTGGTCGGGTGGTAAGGTTAATTATGTTTATGAAAAAAAATAGATTTGAGACTAATTGTTGTGCCGGCTGAGCGGCTTTAATGATTGGTTGAGGGGCGCACGGCCGGGCTTTTACGGGGCGCGGTAGTGCCGGTGCGCAAAAAATTCCACACAAAGGTACAAAAAGTGCGGGTTATGACCAAATAATAAGCTGAAAAAGTGTTACCTTTGCAAGCAGAAATTCAGCACTCAACACCTATGTCCGATATTTTCAAGACCATCACAGGCCCGTCAGAGGCAAAATACACTGAAAAAATGAGCAAATTTCTTGCCTTTGCCTTTCCGGTGAAGAGCGCGGCGGAGGCGCGTGAGCGCATTGCAGCCGTGGCCAACAAGTACCATGATGCGCGCCACGTGTGCTGGGCCTACATGATCGGGCCGGACCGCACGGAGAGCCTGTCGACGGACAACGGCGAGCCGTCGGGAACGGCCGGAAAGCCTATTCTCGGGCAGATTAACTCGTTCGGAGTCACGGATATAGTGATTGCTGTGGTGCGCTATTTCGGCGGCATCAAACTGGGCACGAGCGGACTGATTGCCGCCTATCGCGAGGCCGCGCGCGAAGCCCTCGAAGCGGCCGAGATTGTGGAGTGCCATGTGCCCGAGAGCATCTCGTTCACATTCCCGTACATGAGCATGAATGATGTGATGAAGCTGGTGAAGCAGCCGGGCGTCACGGTGCTGGAACAGACGTTCGACAACACGTGCGCGATGACCGTAAGTGTGCGCCGCGACAATGCGGCCGAACTACGCGGTCGGCTGACAGCCATAGACGGCGTGACGCTGCACTGAGCGCGTCAGACGCGGATGACGAGCATGGGGATGTCCGTGCCGAGGATGAGCTGCTGCGAGAGACCGTGGTTGAGCAGGCGTCCGAGGATGCTGCGGTGGTGACGGTGGGGAATGACGATGAGGTCTACATTGTTGTCCGTCAACACCTTGCGCAGTGCGTCGAGGCCGCGGTCGACGGTGACGTTCATTGTCGAGAACGTGAAGCGCGGATAATTCTTTGAGCAATAAGAAACAAGGCGCTCGACCTCGGCCGGAGCCGGCGTGTTCATGCGGTCGAGGATGCGGCGGCGTCCGTCGACCTGCGCCATGATGACTTCCGCATCCGAGCGGTTGAAGATGCGCGCCACGGTGTCGAGGGCAAGGATGTCGCCCTGGTCGAAATTACTGAGGAACAGCACTTTGTGCGGCGAGGCTTTCTCCGACGGGTGGAAGGTCTCGGGGATGGTGAGCACGGTGCAGCGGCAGCGGTTGATGACTTCGGCGCTGACCGAGCCGATCATCTCGGCGGCCTTGCGCTCGGTGCCGCGCGTGCCCATGATGATCATATAGGGCGTGTTGAGCTTGGCATACTCGTCGATGGCATCTTCAGCGACGCCCTCCGCAATGGTTGTGGTGAATTTGACGGGCGGGATGGTTCCGTTCTTGATGAGCTCGCGAATCTGGCGGGTGAAGTGGCGCATCTGAGCGTGGGCGCTCTGCTCCACCTTTCGGCGTGCGTCGGCTTCGGCGCTGATATCAAAGGTCAGGGCATCGGTGAGCTGCATGTTGCTTCCGAGGTAGGGGTCAATGTAGCTGTTGAGCAGCACAATCTCGCCTTTGTGGGCCTGGGCGATGCGGAAAGCGGCGCAAGCAGCCTGGAGAGAGTAGTCGGAGAAGTCGACGGGCACCAGAAAAGAGCGGTCGGTCTGTCGGTGTTCTTCGTCGTAGGAGCGGAAAATGTCCTGATTTTCAATGATGCGGAGAGCCAGAGGCAGGTCTGTCTCGGGGATGCGCACGCGCATGCCTGAGGACACGGTGGGATGTTCCAGGTTTACGTTCTGGAGAGTGACGGGGATGCCCTCGGCCTCCAGCTGGTTTTTGAGCTCAATCGCTCTGTCGCCGGTGTGTATTGCAACGGTAATAAGCCTTGACTCAGCCATAGTAGTTCGATGTGTTGGTGGCGAACGGAGACGGAATCCGTACGGTTGGGTTGGGGTGGGGAAGTATATATGCAGAAACCCTTCAGGAGCGTTCCGTACGCGCTGATGCGGAGAGCTCCTGAAGAGGTGTTGCTATCGGGGCTACGTGCGCTTTCGCGCTGTCATGGAGGGTGTTGCGGACTTAGGCGTCCTTACCTTCCTGCTCCTTGAGGATTTCCACAGCCATATCATAGATGGTGGGGTCATCAAGAACAACGATACCGCCGTTGGGGCCCGGCTCAATGTGCACGCCCTGGTTTTTGCCAAAGTCGTAGTTGCTGCCGCCGAAGTAATTGCGGACGGTCTGAACGGTGACGTTGAGCTTGTCAGCAATGCGGTGCATTGAACCATCGGGGAGGCTGTCTTTAAGTTGGCGTAACTCGTTGAAAGTGATTGTCTTTGTCATGGTGATATGGGTTAATGAGTTTAACTTTTTCTGAATAGAGGAGTTTTGCGACAATAAAGTTAGTGTCTATTTTTCAATTGTGCAAGCATTTTCCGCTTTTTTTTACAATTCGGGCGAAAAAGCGTCATCCGCAGGCCCCGTTATCGCGGTCCGGGAGACGTCAGATGCGCTCGGCGTCGGCCGCGGGCATCCATGCGCGCGAGTTGTTGTTGATTTTCACCTCGTACCACAGGGGCACTTTGGCGTCCTTGGCAGTGGTGAGCGAGTCGACAATCTCCACGCGCGAACCGGCAGGGAGGGGCACCGTTTTGCCGGAGGCGTCGGACGAGGGCTCGGAGCGAAGGTTAGTGACGGGCGAAGTGACGACGGCGTAGGAGTTGTCGTCGACGGCGTTGGCGGTCTGCCAGGCCACGGCCAGCACGTAGAAGAACAGGGCGAGCAGGATGATAGCGCTGAAGAAGCCTATCTTGCGCACGAGCACGCGGTCGGTGAACAGGTAGACGGCGACGGCGCCGCACACGAGCACGAAGAAGAAGAAGGCAGTCCAGGCCCATGCGTCGGCGGTGAGGGCCGACTTCACACCCTGGTGCATCTTTCCAAGGAAGGTGGTGTCGTCCTCGGGGAGGCCTTTGATGCGGTCGCGAACGAACTCGAGGTTGGCGAGGGCGTCGTCGTTGGCGGCATTGAGTTTGAGTGCGCGCTCGTAGAAGAGCACGGCCTGACCGGTGTTGCCGAGGCGGTAGTAGGTGTTGGCCAGATTGTAGTAGAGCTCTGAAGAGGAACCCTGCGTCTCCAGCGCTTTTCGGTAGCCGTTCAGGGCGGCGGAATAGTCGCGGCGGGCATAGGCTGAGTCGGCCTCCTGGACCGGTGATGCTGCCATGGCGGCAACGGCGTATGTGAGGATTGCCAGGGCAATCATGAGTATCTTTTTCATAAGAAGAAGCTTGGCGTTTTTATGTTTACTTCAGAGAGGAGTCGGACTTGGGAGCCTTTGCGGGGCGGAACGAGTCGATTTCGTTGATGGCGGCGGCGGCGCGCTCGTAGAGTTCGGAGGCGCTGGCATTTCCGCCGTCGGGGGTGAAACGGGCCATCTCGCAGTCGTCGAGGACGCCAATGGTGCGGGTGACGAGCTCGGGGCTTATGCCGGCGGCGGTCATCTTCTCGCTGATGTTGTCGCGGGTGAGGGCCGATGCGGGGATGGCAAGTTTGTCGGAGAGGTAGCCCCAGATGGCTGAGGCGAGGGCGTCGTGGAACTTCTCGGTGTTGTGGGCATGGAGGAAGTTGCGGGCAGCCTTGAGGCGGCGCGAAGCAACGTTGTTGGCGCGTGCCGAGCGGCGTCCGACGATGTCGGCCGAGAGCTTGACGTGGCGGCGGTAGACGATGATGGCCGTTATCAGCGCTGCGATGATGAGGATGTAGAGCAGCACGTAGACGAAGCTGTTGAAGAAGCGCGGATGCTCGCGGCTCAGTGCGCCTTCGTCAGTGGGGTTGATGTAGCGGATGTCGTCCATGGTCTTCTTCTCCTTCGAGCCCTTGTCGGAGGCGGGGGCTGCCGAGCCGCGTACGATGTCGGTAGTGAGCGGCGGAATCTCCAGCGTCACGTACTTGCCGGTCTGCGGGTTGAAGTAGACGAACGGAGTGGCGTCCATGTGGAATTTGCCGACAACTTGGGGCACGAAGGTGTAGGTGGCCGTGAAGGTTCCGGTGAGGTCGCTGCCGTTGAACTTGGTGTCGGTGGTGGTTTCGGGGTCGTACTCGTCGACATTGTTGCCGAAGTCGAGGTCCGGGGCGGTGAGATACTTCACGTTGCCGGTACCGGAAATCTTGAGGGTGTAGGTGGCTGCCTCGTTGGTGCGTACGACAGTCGGGTCAAGGGCTGTGCTGATGTTGAACGAGGTGCCCACGGCGCCGTTGAACCCGGCGGGACGGGGCTCGGGCAGCGGCGAGACGTTCACGCTCACCGAGTTGGAGTTGGTGGTGAAGCTGCGCGAGACAGGGCGCTGTGTGGCGAAGAAGCCGTTGGAGACGACCTCGTATGTGACGAGGGTGACGTCGTATGTGCCGGAGTTGATGGTGAGCTTGCCGGCTTTCTGGGGATAGAGCAGACACTGCTTGACGAGGACGGTATAGTATGTGCCGCCGCGGAAGTTGGTCTGATGGGGTTTCTCGTTGATGGGCAGTTCTTCGCTGAGGAAGCCGTCGAAGCTGGGGACGGTGGTGGCGCGGAAGCTGGAGATGTCGTGCTTGGTGTAGACGCGGATGCTGGCGATGACGGCCTCGTTCTCGTAGACGTGGTCTTTGGAGAGCGTCACCGTCACGGCTATGTCGTTGGAGGAGATGTCGCCGCCGGCCACACGGCGGTCTTCGCCGAAGTTGTCGAAGTCGTCCTCATCGGGCGCGGGCATCGGCGTCGGTGCGGGAGCCGAATGACGGTGGCCGCTGCCTGCCGCAACGATGGTGATTGTCGCCGGGCGCGTAGAGAGCGAGCGGTTGCCGTCGCGGATGGTGAGCGCGGGAACGGTCACTTTGCCGGGCTTTCCGGCCTGGTAGGTGAAGGTGAAGTCACGCTGCACCATCGACTCCGTGCGGCCGTTCACGTAGGAATAGCTCTCCATGGTGGAGACGCCGGGGCCGAAGACCAGCGTGCATCCGTTGAGGTGGGGCGCATTGCCGCGCGAGAGAGTGGCGTTGGCGTTGGTGATGCGGAATGTGATGGTGAATTTCTCGCCCTCGACGGCTGTAGACGGCGCGCGTAGGGTGAATGACTGGGCACGGCCGAGCAGGGCGGTGAACAACACCGCCATCACGGCCATGGTCATTTTCAGTTTAGACATCTGGATAAGTTAAGTATTTAGGGTCAGAGTCCGAGGCTGTCAGCGGGGAGAGAGGGTGGGGAGTCGGACTGTTGTTGTCAGTTGTTGTGAGTTGCAGCTAATGAAGAGGCGTTACCAGGGCTTGTCGGTCGATGTGTTGCGGGCATTGACGGGCTGCATGTTGCGGCGGGTCTCATTCTCCTTGTTCTGCATCGACTGGAGAATCTGCTTGTTGTTCTGGGGCTTGGGCTGAGGCTGCGGCTGCTTCTTCTGCTGCTGTTGCTGTTGTTGCTGCTGCTGAGGTTTGGGCTTCTGCTGGTTCTTGTTGGAATCCTCCGGGGGAAGCTTGAGCTGGGTGATGCGCAGGTTCTGCAAGGCCATCACATTGTTGGGACGGCGGCGCAGGATTTCCTTGTAGCGCTCGATGGCCATCTTGTAGTAAGTGGTCGACTCCTGTGTCATCTGGCTCTTGCCTTCGCCCTGCTCTTTCTGAGCGGCGGCTTTGAGGGCGTCGCCGATGTAGTTGGCATCGTTGCCGAGATTGTAGAGGGCACGCTCGCTGATGCCGGCGTCGTTGGCCGATTTGGCCAGGTTGTCGAGGGCTTCGCGTGCCTTTTTCATGGCCACGGTGTCGCCGTTGTCAAGGAAGAGCTGGGCCATCGCCTTGTCGTACTGCGCGGCCTCCGACGAGGAGTTGGCTGCGAGGGCGCGGTCGTAGTCGGAGACGGCCTCGGCATATTGCTTGGCCTCGAAGTTCTTGTTGCCGCTGCGGATTGCGTTGCGCTCCTCCTTGTTGCTCTGGTCTTTCTGCGAGCAGGAGGGGAGGGCGATGCCGGCGGCGAGTGCAATGGCCAGTGTTATTATATATGTATGCCTTACTTTCATAAGTCAGTTGTTGTGTTGCTTTCTGTGGTTGGGGGCAAAGGAGAGGTGGTGGGGACTCACTTTTTCTCCGTCTTGGGGCCTTTGTCCTTTTTGGTGAAGAAGTTGACGTTCTTGAGCCAGCTGATCTTGCGCTCGATGATGAGGATGTCGACCACGAGGAGGATGAGAGCCAGCCATGCAAAGATGGGGAACTGCTCGGCGCTGACCTTGTATTTGACGGCGCCGCTGTCGCTGGTGCTGATTGACTTGAGGTTCTCGTCGAGGCGGGTCAGAGCCTGGGGATTGGCACCGTTCAGGTAGATGCCCTTGCCGGATTTGGCAATCTCTTCGGCGGCCTTCTCGTTGACGGCGGTGATGACCTCCTGACATTCCTTGTCCTTCATGAACGTGTTGTCGCCCATGGGGATGCGAGCGCCTTTGCTGGTGCCTACGCCGATGACGTCGACGGTGATGCCGCGTTTGGCGGCTTCGGCGGCCGTCTCCACGGCTTTGCCTTCGTGGTCTTCGGCATCGGTGATGAGGATGATCACCTTGCGCGTGTTCTCATTCTTGGTGAAACCGGCCATGCACATGTCCAGGGCCTCGGCCACGTTGGTGCCCTGCGAGCGCACCAGCTTGGGCTGCAGGTCGTTGAGCATGAGCTTGGCGGAGTAGAAGTCGGTGGTGAGAGGCATGATGGTTTTGGCCTCCCCGGCGAAGACCACAAGGCCTACCTTGTCGTCGGCAAGCTTCTCAACGAGTTTCTCCATGAGCAGCTTGGCACGGCGCAGACGCGATACGCTCTTGGGGTCGTCGGTGGAGGCGGCAAGCATGGAGTTGGAGACGTCCACGGCCACCATAATCTCGAGGTTGCTGATGCGGCGTGTGTCCTCGCGCTCGCCCATGCGGGGACGAGCCAGGATGAAGACAATCATCACCAGCGCCAGCAGCTGGAGCGTGATTTTAATGGCGGGCTTATAGCGTGAGGCATCGGGCATTAGGCGCATGATGACCGCCTTGTCATGGCCGAAGCGGCGCAGCTTTTGCTTGCGCTGGAAGCGTGCGAGCAGGTACAGGCCCCACATCGCGGGCACAGCCAGCAGAAGCAGCAGTAGATATGGATTTGCAAAGTCAAACATCAGAATCTGTTTCTCGTTTTGTTCTTATTCCCGGGAGAGAGCGTGGGAATGTGACTTAGATATATCGTCTTATATAATAATGTGTACGTATGGGTGGATCAGGGCATTGTGCGGAGGACTGTATAGCGCATCAGCAGCTCCAGGCAGAAGAAGCCGAGCAGCAGCCATGCCCATGGCATGTAATAGTCCTCGGTGTGGGAGAAGCGCGAGATGTCCATGCGCGTTTTCTCCATCTTGTCGATTTCGGCGAAGATGTTCATGAGGCTGTGGTTGTTGGTGGCGCGGAAGTATTTGCCGCCGGTGGTCTTGGCAACCGTCTGGAGCGTGGCCTCGTCGATGACCACCTTCTCGGGGCGGAAGGAGATGCGGCCCGACTCGTCCATGACGGGCGTGGGGGCGGTGCCGTTGGTGCCGATGCCGATGGTGTAGATTTTGATTTTCTCAGCCTTGGCAATCTCGGCAGCCTGCTCGGGACCTACGAGACCGGTGTTGTTGGTGCCGTCCGTGAGCAGAATGATGCTCTTGGAGCGCGCCTTGCCTTCCTTGATGCGGTTGATGGCGGTGGCGATGCCGTCTCCGATGGCCGTACCGTCGGGGAGCATATTGGCGTTGACGCCGGAGATGTACGATGTCAGGGCGCCGTGGTCGACGGTCATGGGCATACCGGTCACGGCTTCACCGGCAAATACAACGAGGCCGATGTTGTCGTCGGGACGACCGTTGATGAACTGCGTGGCCATCTTCTTGGCGGCCTCGATGCGGTCGGGCTTGAGGTCGCGGGTGAGCATCGAGCCGGAGACGTCGAGGGAAACGACGATGTCGGTGCCTTCGGTGGCTGAGGTGTGCCATGAGTCGCGTGTCTGCGGGCGCGCCAGGATGATGATGAGGCAGGACAGGGCGGCGAGACGCAGGGCGAAGAGCGCGTGACGGAGCAGAGCGCGCAGGGGCATGCTGCGACCGGCGAAGGCGCCCAGTGATGAGATGCCCATCGAGGGGCGGGCATTGCGCTGTTTGAGCACATACCACACAATCAGCGGTATGAACAGTAGAAACAGCCAGAGATATTGCGGGTTTGCTAATTGCATCAGCGTAGGGGATTATACTGTCAGCGTGAGTTTATTTGGGGGTTCAGCATTGATGTTGCACGAGGTCACTTGCGGGCTCTCTTCCGGGGCTTGGGGAGCGCTTTCGCACCGCCTTTGCCTTTGCCCTTTGCGGGCTGCTCTTCCTCGACAGGGCGTGTGTCCTTGACGAACGAGTGGACAACGGTGAAGGAGCGCACATTCTCGTCGGGCAGAGGCGTCTGCTTGGCGAACTTCACGAAGTCGGCGGTTTCCAGCATGGGGCGGATGGCGTCGGTGAAGGCGTTCGTCTCGTTGTTCTCCTTCATGGCCTGAAGAATCTGCGTGGACGTCATCTCGCGGGCATAGATTTGGAAGCGGCCCTCGAGATACTGACGGAGGATGTCGGTGAGGACGGTGTAGTACTCCTTGGGCTGACCCTTTTCGGCGAGCTTGCTGCGTTTGAGCTGGTCGAGCTGCTGCATGGCAAGCTGATAGGGCGGGATGACCTTCTTGCGGGGCAGCAGGCCGGGGCCGTTCTTCTTATAGAGGATGAAGACGGCGACGCCTAAGGCGATGAGACCCAGACCGAGGAGCACCCACGGCCACCACGAGGGGATGAAGTCATACCAGCGTGCGGGGATTGAGACCTGGCCCACCATAGGGTTGATGAGCAGCGAGTCGCGCATCTCCTTGGGAATCTGCGGCTCCTCGACCTTGAGGGTGACGACCTCGGAGAAGGCCGTGTCGCCCTTGCAGGCGTATTTCAGAGGGGCGATGGAGAGCATGCCCGGCTCGAAGGGCTGGAGCGTGAAGTTGTAGTTGAGCTGGATACGGCCGTTGCCGACGTCGGTGGAGTCGACGGCTATGTCGCGCACTTCGGCGCCGCCGAGGGTGAGCACCTTCTGCTCGGGGTTGTCGTTGCGGGGAAGGTCGACCAGCACGCCCTCGTGCATGTTCTTGAGCACTTCCACGCGCAGCACGGTTCTGTCGCCCATGGTGACGGCGGCAGTGTCGAGCGAGGCGTGGACGGACATGTCGGGCACATCCTGCGCCTGGGCAAAAGCACCCTGCGCGGCTCCGAAGACCAGGGCCGCGGCTGCCAGTGATTTTATCTTGTTGCTTATTCTGTTCATAAAATAAGAGAGGTGGTCATTGGAAAACTGAGCGGGGGCGCGGGGCTCCCGTGCAGTGGGGAGGGAGTGTCAGCGGCCGCGGTTCTTGAAGAGGGCCATGAGCTGGCGCACATAGTCCTCGTCGGTGGCCACGCTCACAAAGTCGACGCGCGACGAGCGGAGTGTCTCGGCCATCGCCTGCTGGCGCTGATACCACCAGCGGTCGTAGGCTTTGCGCGTGCCCTTCGAGGAGGTATCGACCCAGCGTGTGCTGCTGGTCTCGAGGTCGGCGAAGCGGATGAGGCCGACGTCGGGCATCTGAGTGTCGCGCTTGTCATAGACCTGGATGGCCATCATGTCGTGCTTGTTGCGGGCAATCTGAAGGGGCTGCTTGTAGTCGCTTTGGTCGATGAAGTCACTGATGAGGAAGGCGGTGCAGCGTTTCTTCTGGGCGTTGGTGAAGTGAACGAGTGCCTCGGCGATGTTGGTGCGGCGGCTCTGGGGCTGGAAGTCCAGGAGCTGGCGGATGATGAGCAGAATCTGCTTCTTGCCCTTTGCCGGCGGAATGAACTTCTCGACGCGGTCGGTGAAGAAGACGGCGCCGATTTTGTCGTTGTTCTGCGTGGCCGAGAAGGCCAGCGTGGCGGCGATTTCGGCAATCATCTCGCGCTTCTCCGAGCCCACGGCTCCGAAGAGGCCCGACGCGGACATGTCGACGAGGAGCATCACCGTCAGCTCGCGCTCTTCTTCGTAGACTTTCACGTACGGCTTGTTCTGGCGGGCGGTGACATTCCAGTCGATGTCGCGCACGTCGTCGCCGTACTGATACTCGCGCACCTCGCTGAACATCATACCGCGGCCCTTGAAGGCCGAGTGGTACTCGCCGGCGAAGATGTTCTGCGAGAGTCCGCGCGATTTGATCTCAATCTTGCGGACCTTGCTCAAAAGCTCTTTCGGGGTCATTGGTGTTCAGTGTTTAGTGGGAGTGATGTGTCTTTGTTTCGGATGAACTGCGCATTGCTCAGGGCACCTGCACCTTGTCCAGGATTTCGGTGATGATTTCGTCGGTGGTGATGTTGTTGGCCTCGGCCTCGTAGGTTACGCCGATGCGGTGACGGAGCACGTCGTGGCAAACAGCGATGACATCCTCGGGGATGACGTAGCCGCGGCCGTGGATGAAGGCGTAGGCGCGGGCGGCGCGGGCCAGTGAGATGGAAGCACGGGGCGATGCGCCGAAGCTGATGATCGAGCTGAGGTCCTTAAGTCCGTACTCGGCCGGGGTGCGGGTGGCGTAGACGATGTCGACGATGTAACGCTCGATTTTCTCGTCCACGTAAATCTTGTTCACGACCTTCTGAGCATCGAGGATGTCGGAGGGCTTGAGCAGGGGTGTCACGTCGTGCGACTCCTGGGCGATGTTCTGACGGATGATTTCGCGCTCTTCCTCCTTGGTGGGATAGCCGATGATGACCTTCATGAGGAAACGGTCGACCTGAGCCTCGGGGAGGGGATAGGTGCCTTCCTGCTCGATGGGGTTCTGTGTGGCCATAACGAGGAAGGGACGGTCGAGGGTGAACGTGTGGTCGCCGATGGTGACCTGGCGCTCCTGCATGGCCTCGAGCAGTGCGGACTGCACCTTTGCCGGGGCGCGGTTGATTTCATCGGCCAGGACGAAGTTGGCGAAGATGGGACCCTTCTTGACCTGGAACTCCTCGTTGCGGGCGGAGTAGACCATGGTGCCGATGACGTCGGCGGGGAGAAGGTCGGGGGTGAACTGTATGCGGGAGTATTTTGCGTCGATAAGCTCGGCAAGAGTCTTGATTGCCAGGGTTTTGGCCAGACCGGGAACGCCTTCGAGGAGAACGTGGCCGTTGCTGAGCAGGGCAATAACAAGTGATTCTACGAGGTGTTTCTGGCCCACGATGGTGCGGCGCATGCCGGTGGTAATCAGCTGGATGAAATCGCCTTTGCCGGCAACCAGTTCGTTGAGCTCACGGATGTTTACTGTTTCATTCATAAGTACTTAAACAGATATTATGTTGTGTTTTTTGATATATTTTCAGGTAATTCGTGAGGAGAGGACCGGGGAGGGGGCGTTCCGTTGCGCCGCTTTATGGCTCTGTATCAGAGTCTCCCGGAAAAATTTCCCACAAAATTACATAATTTGGCGGGCAATCACAATACCCAGTGTTAATCAAAGAAAACACTCACCGCGGGCGACACGTCTAAATTATTGAAAAACAGCGCCGAAGCATCTCCGACGCCGTTAATTCATCAACTTTATTTAACTAAAATTCGGCTCTGTTTTAACTTTATTCATCATTTGCGCACGCGCGTGCGAGGGCCGACTGAGGCCTGAAACGCCCGTTTGTCAGTAGGCTGCGCGGATGGCAGTGCCGCGGCGCTTGGCTGTGAGCACGTCGGCGCTGTCGTTGCCGGTGAGGGGCAGTTCGTCGCGATAGGGGATGCGAAGGATTGTGCCCGGAGCGATGCGGTCGGGATGACGCAGGCGGCACGACTTCTTGTTGGCGTCATAGATGTAGACCCAGTACTCGGGATTGCCGTAATATTTGCGGGCGAGGGTGGCCAGGAACGTGCGCTTGTCCACCTTGTCGTAGCGTGCCTTGCGGCCTGATTTCTTGGAGGATTTCTTAGCGGCTTTCTTGGCCTTGGTGACGTCTTTTTTCTCGACTTTGACGGGCTCAACCGACTCCTGCTGAGGCATTTGCTCAGCCTTGGGCTCGGCAGTGGGAACGGTGTCGGCGGGAACTGCTGCAACCGTGTCCTTAGCAGGAGCGGCAACCGCTTTCGTAGGCACCGGCACGGGGAGCGTGTCGACGGGCACGGGATTGAAGGGGGGTGCGTCCTGAATGCTGCCCATGGGCGCGGCGAAGAAGGCGTTGATTTTGTAATAGAAGAAGTAGCCGGCAGTGAGGCCCACGGCGAGACCGGCGATGAGCATGACAATCATCATGACAATCATGCGGCAGCGCGAGGGGCGATGCTTGGCGGCGCGGCGTCTCTCGGCATAGGTGGGCGCGGGCTCCTCATAGACGGGCTCCTGCTCGGGTTCGCAGCAAGGCTCCTGTGCGGGCTCTTGTTCAACGGGGGCATGCGCAACAGGCTCCTCCTGAGGTTCAGGTTCCGGTGCGGGCTCTTCGTGCTGCTCGGGCTCCTGCGGCTCCGGTTGCTGCTCGATGATTTCTTCCTCAACGACCGCGACGGGAGGCACAACCACGACTTCGGGCTCTTCTTCGGGCTCAGGCTCAGACGGCTCTGAGGGTTGCGAAGGCTCCTCGGGCATATCTGTTTCGGACCCCTGCTCGGGCTCGGGTTCTTTCTCCGGCTCCTGCGGCTCGGCGGGTTCCTCTGCGGGCGCCTCCTCGTGTTCGGGTTCCGGCTCTTCATCAGCATCTTCCGGCTCCTGCGGCTCATCCTCGGCGAGGGCTTCGTCGTCAAGGAGCGGGATGGGGGCGAAAGCGGCAAAAGGCGCGTTGACGATGGCGTTGTAGCCGGCATCCGGAGTGAAAATCACGTTGCCACGCACGGCGCGGAATGTGCCGAGGCCTTTGGCAATTACGCTGCCCGAGTCGGCCACGCCGTCCGTAATAGTCTGGAAATAAGCCGTTATGAAGCGCACGCACGTGGCGTGGTCAGCGCCGGTGCGCTCGCTCAGGCGCAGGGCCAGGCTTTCGAGAGTGAGGGTGAGAGGCGCTTTCATTTTGCAACGGATTTACGGAGTTTGGTGGCGGCACGGAACTGCACGGAGATGGCGGGCGGCATGAGCGAGCGTGTGCCCGTGGCGGGGTCTGTGCCGACATGCTCGTCCTCTTTGTCGGCCACGAAAGTGCCGAAGCCGGGGATGGCGACATTGTCGAGCACGGCGGCGCTGTCAGCCATGAGACGGGTGAGCGCCTCGGCCATTGACGAGGTGGTGCGGGCATCGGCGCCGGTGGCCTTTGCCACTCTGCTGAGGAGAGTGCGGTTGTCCATAACTGACTGTGTTTTTGAGGGTTGTCACCAAATTTTCTCGGCCACGGCATAGCGCGGACGATGTTTCACTTCAATATAAATCTTGCCGACATACTCGCCGATGACGCCAAGGCCGATGAGGATGAGGCTGCCAAGGAACCACACGGAGAGCATGAGCGAGGCCCATCCGTGGATGGTGGCGCCGCGGAAGTAGGCGATAAGCACCCAGACGGCCACGGCAAGGTCAAGCAACAGGAGCACCATGCCCACCGTGAAAATCATGCGCATGGGCTTGGCCGAGAAGCTCGTGATGCCGTCGACACTGAAACTGAGCATCTTGCTGAGCGGATACTTGCTCTCGCCGGCCACACGCTCGGCGCGCTCGTAGGTGACGACGCCGGTCTTGAGGCCGATGTGGGGGATAATGCCGCGCAGGAAGAGGTTTCCCTCGCCATACTCGCTGAGCAGGTCGAGGGCGCGGTTGCTCATGAGGCGATAGTCGGCATGGTCGAACACCGTCTCCACGCCCATGCGGCGCTGGAGGCTGTAGAAGGCGTGGGCGCTGGTGCGCTTGAACCATGTGTCGGTGGCACGCGACGAGCGCACGCCGTAGACAATCTCGTCGCCTTCGCGGAAGAGCTTCACCATCTCGATGATGGCGTGGGGGTCGTCCTGGAGGTCGGCGTCGATGCTGATGGCGGCGTCACACTTGTCGCGCACCGTCATGAGGCCCGCAAGGAGCACCTTCTGATGGCCGCGGTTGTGGGCCAGCGAGATACCTTTGACGCGGGCGTCGGCGGCGTGGAGGTCGGCGATAACCTGCCATGTGGCGTCGCGCGAGCCGTCGTTGCAGCACAGCACGTAGCTCTCGGGCGAGATGAGTCCGTCGGCGCCCATCACGTCGAGAATCTCCAGCATACGGGGCACGGAGACAGGCAGGGCGTCCTGCTCATTATAGCAGGGAACCACAATGGCTATGACGGGCTTATCGACGGCCATGAACGTTCGGGCATTAATAGTTGCGGGCGATGATTACGCGGCGTTTCGAGGGCTTGCCGGTGACCATGCAGAAGCCGGGCTCCTCGGGGAAGCCTTCGAGGGGGATGCAGCGGATTGTGGCCTTCGTCTCGGCCTTGATGCGCTCCTCGGTTTCGGTGGTGCCGTCCCAGTGGCAGAGGAAGAAGCCGCCGTCCTCGATTTTCTCCTTGAACTCGTCGTAGGAGTCGCAGATGTAGGTCTTCTCCTGACGCATCTTCAACGCTTTTTGGAAGATGTTGTCCTGAATCTCCTCGAGCAGTTTCTGAACATAGTCGTTGATGCCTTCGAGGGGCACGACGCTCTTCTCGAGGGTGTCGCGGCGCATAACCTCGACCGTACCTTTCTCGATGTCGCGGGCACCGAGCACGAGGCGCACGGGCACGCCCTTCAGCTCGTAGTCGGCAAATTTGAAGCCGGCGCGCTTATTGTCGGCGTCGTCATACCTGACGCTGATGCCCATCTCGTTGAAACGCTCCACGATGGGGTCGACGATGTTGGAGACGGCGGCCAGCTGCTCGGCGTTCTTGTAGATGGGGATGATGACCACCTGGATGGGAGCGAGGTGGGGAGGCAGCACGAGACCGTTGTCGTCGGAGTGGGTCATGATGAGCGCGCCCATCAGACGTGTGGACACGCCCCAGGAGTTGGCCCATACATACTCGGGCTTATTCTCCTTGTTGGCGAAGGTCACGTCAAAAGCCTTGGCGAAGTTCTGACCAAGGTTGTGCGAGGTGCCGCTCTGCAGGGCCTTGCCGTCCTGCATCATGGCCTCGATGGTGTACGTGTTGAGGGCGCCGGCAAAGCGCTCGTTGGCGGTCTTCACGCCACGGATGACGGGGACGGCCATGTATTTCTCGGCGAACTCGGCGTAGGTGTTGATCATCTGCACCGTGCGGGCCTCGTTCTCTTCGGCGGTGGCGTGGGCGCAGTGGCCCTCCTGCCAGAGGAATTCGCTGGTGCGCAGGAACATACGTGTGCGCATCTCCCAGCGCATCACGTTGGCCCACTGGTTGATGAGCAGAGGCAGATCGCGCCAGCTGTGAATCCAGTTCTTGTACGTGCCCCAGATGATGGTCTCGGAGGTGGGGCGCACGATGAGCTCCTCCTCGAGGCGTGCCTCGGGGTCGACGATGACGCCCGAGCCGTTGGGGTCGTTCTTCAGGCGGTAGTGAGTCACCACGGCACACTCTTTGGCAAAGCCTTCGACGTGCTCGGCCTCGCGGCAGAGGAAAGACTTGGGGATGAGCAGGGGGAAGTAGGCGTTCTGCACGCCCGTTGCCTTGAACATTTTGTCAAGCGTCTGCTGCATCTTTTCCCATATCGCGTAACCGTAGGGTTTGATTACCATGCAGCCGCGCACTGCCGACTGCTCGGCCAGGTCGGCCTTCACAACCAGCTCGTTGTACCACTGTGAATAGTTGTCCTTACGCTTGGTAAGGCCTTTGAGTTCTACTGCCATTTCTTTATACTAATATACTTATGTGTCTGAATGATTGATTTTTAGAGTCACAACGGCGCAATGCCGTCCAGGGGCGCACCGCTCCTGAACGGCAAAGTTACGGATTTTCCGCCACATTCACAACTTTTTTTTTGACGGTCGGGTGGGGGAGATCAGCAGTGGAAGTGACGGTTGACGAGGGTCTGCATGAGCTGGAGGTCGTGCTTGGCGGCCTCAGCCTCGGCGGGGTCGTAGTCGCGGAGGGCGGCGATGGTGCCGTCAACGGTGGCGCGGTCAAAGACGCCGCGGGCCTCGAAGATGTCGCGCGCGGCCTCCAGACAGTCGGCGCTCTCGCTGCAGTTGGTGGGCAGCTGGGCCAGGCGGCTGAGTACGTCGGCGTGCTCGGCATTGTGGATGTTGACGTCGACGTAGGTGTCGGCGGCCACTTTCAGTCCGTCCTCGAGCTCGTAGCCGTAGCGCAGGGCCACGGCCAGCGATGCCATGAGCAGGTAGATGTCGGCGGAACCGTCGGCGGAGCGAATCTCCACGGTCTGCTTCTGCGTGGTGTCCAGGGCGAGGCTTTCGGTGCCGGGGTTGAGCTCGGCGCACATGTCCTTGTCTGTTGTCCAGCCGAGGGGTACGCGCACCAGCACAGAGCGGTTGCGGTCGCCCCAGCATACGTTGGTGGGTGCCTCCTGGTGGGGCACGAGGCGGAAATAGGACGTGGGATTGGTGTTGCCGAATGCGGTGATGGCGGGTGCCAGCTTCATCAGACCGGCGATGGCGCGGCGTGCCGTCTCGCTGAGCTTGCGCGAGGCGTCGAGCATCATGTTCTTGCCCGTGGCGTCGACCATGCGCATGTGGATGTGCAGGCCCGAACCGGCTTTTCCGACGGTGATTTTCGGGGCGAAGGTGACGTCGTAGCCCTCTTCCCATGCCAGGTTGCGGATAATCCACTTGGCCAGCATCAGCTGGTCGGCGGCGTCGCAGGCGTCGACGGGCAGGAACTCAATCTCGTTCTGCTCGTAGACCGTGTCGCCGATGGTGAAGTTGCCAACCTCGCTGTGGCCGTACTTAATCTGTCCGCCCGTCTGGGCGATATAGTTCATGCAGCGTGTGCGCAGGTCGCCGAACTTGGCGAAGGGTGCGCTCTCGTGGTAGTTGCGCTGGTCGGTGGCAGGGAACGAGGTGTCGCCGGACTGAATCACATAGTACTCAAGCTCGCCCATGCACTGGAAGGTGAGGCCGGTGACACGGGTGAACTCGGCGCAGGCCTTGGCCAGCGTGTGACGCGGCGACGACTCGAGCGGATTGCCGTCCTTGTCGAAGAACGAGCACAGCATAGTGACTGTGGGCACCGGGGCAAACGGGTCCAGGAATGCCGACGAGAAGCGCGGCAGCACATAAAGGTCGCTCGACGAGGCCGAGATGAACGGGAACAGCGACGAACCGTCCACCCTCTCGCCCAGCGTGAGGATTGTCTCCAGATAGCCGATGTCGTTGATGACGAAGTTGAGCGTCTTCAGGCGGCCGTCGGCGGCGGGATACATGAAGTTCACCATCTCTATGTCGTTGTCCACGATGAAGCGGATGATGTCCTCGCGCGTGAACTCCTTCATGGGCTTTTGCAGGAACTGCACCAGTTTGTTTTTATTGAGAGAGACTTGCTTGTCCATAACAGAAAATGAGAAAACTTTTGGTATTACGAAATAAGAAATGAGAAGACCGTGGTTGTCGACGGTCGTGTCAAAATTACAAAGAAAAAGTGAGATACCAATAGCCTCCACCCCGAATATAACAAGTTTTAACGTAAAAACGCCCCGCCGCTATGGTAAAATGGCACTACAAGGCTGTTGCCGGACGCAAACAGAGCCGCCGTCGGCGAGGACAGCGACTCCGTTAAGTCTCAGAAAAAAGGTGAGTTATTCGATGGCTTTGGCGTTGCGGTAGTTGGCAATGGCGCGCCAGCAGAGCACGGCTAAGAGTGCGCCAACGACGGGGCCGACGACCATAATCCAGAAGTCGGGCCATGCCTCGGGACTCCACAGCGCGGGATTGACCGAGCAGTTGTCGACGAGAATGCCCACGATGTTCACCAGGCCGAGCGCCAGGCCGATGGCCAAGCCTGCGAACTTGCCGGCGCCGTATTGCTTGTCAGTAGCGCCCAGCACAACCATCACGAAGAAGAACGTGAGCAGGCACTCGGCCGAGAGCGCCAGGGGAACGGTTGCGCCCGGCTGGAGCACGTTGGCGGCGAGAGCGGCACCCGATGCTGCTGTCTCGCCTCCGAAGTTGAAGCCGGCGGCACTCTCCGTGAACCAGTACAGGAATCCGGCACCAACGACAGCGCCAAACAGCTGAAAGACAACGTACCAGCAGAAGTCCTTGCCGCTCATGCCTCCCGACAGCCACACGGCCAGGGAGACGGCGGGATTGACATGACAGCCCGAGATGTTGCCGATGGCATAGCACAGGCACACGAGCACGAGGCCGAAGCACAGACCGATGCCGAGGCCGCCGATACTCGGACCGGCCAGGACAGCGCTGCCGCAGGCGAGGAGCACCAGGAACATGGTCCCGACGCCCTCAGCGATGTATTTTTGATAAGAAGCCATATAGAGAAAAATTAAAAAAGTGTGTGTGTTTCTCAGAAAAGTATAAAACTATAACAAACCGGCCGCCCATAAGTTTGCGACCGGGCCCTGGATGTTATGGATGTGAGTTATGTGATTTATGTGATTTATGTGATGGGAGGACGGAACATACGTGACATTCGAAACATAAGTAACATAAATAACAGTGCTTTCGCAGAAGATGCGGCGCTTTGCTCTTGCACGAGTAATGAAAAATCCGTAACTTTGCGGGGAACCAATCCTCTGACATTTAAATTAATCAAAACCTGAGCAGATATGAATCTTTTCAAGCGTAAGGCGATGGCTGTGGCTGTCGCTGCCTTCCTGGCCGGGAGCATGAGTCTCTCCGCCGAGAACTATTTTGTGGGGCCCGAGGCCAATGTTGCCGCCGGCACCAAGGTCAAATACCGTGATATGGAGTTCGTGGCGGGTCAGACCGCCTTCACCGGAATATGGGGCGCCCTGGGCGTTTACCGGGAGAATTCCAAGATCTACTTCTCCGCGAACACCATCGGCTCGTTCACAATCAACAAGGCCAACGTGGAGCTCATCGGCGCCAACGCCTGGTGCGACGGCTGGAGCGGCAAGCGTTCCTCGCAGGAGACGCGCATCACCGGCACCATCACCGTCAACGCTTCCAATGTGACGGTCAACGGCTTCGAGTTCAGCGGCAACGGCTGCGTGCGCAATGATGCGGCCGGTCGCGGAAGCACCTGCGTCTCCGGATTCCGATACATATATAATAAGTGCACCGGCACGACGCTCTCTGCCGGAACAAACGTGGCGCTCTGCTATCTCGGCGACGCGTGGCGCCCGGCACAGACCGATGCCAACAAGCAGGACCCGACGAAGTGGGCCGCCATCGAGCGTTACCACAACGTGTACATCGGCCACAATCTCTTCGACGGCGCGCAGGCTGAGAACCAGCCCATGGCCATCCAGGTGGCCGGCTCGTCGGAGGGCACGGTCATCACCGACAACCACTTCAACGGCGGCGGCACGAGCATCTCGCTGTTCAACACTCAGAACCGCTTCGAAATCTCACACAACCGCTTCACCAATGTGGGCGTTGGTGCCGCAAAGGGCGAGTTCTGCGTGCGCCTCTACTATGTGGGCTGCAATGCCGCCACCCCGTGAACACCTCGCTGCGCGTCAACTACAACACCTTCAAGAACAAGCCCTGCAAGCGCACCGACGGCTACAATTACGTGTTCTATGCCAACAATACCAACACTACCACCGCCAATGTGGACGTGCGCTGGAACTGCTCGGACAACACGGAGTATTGCTTCGCATGGGTGAAGCCCGCCTGGGAGACGGCCGGCCAACGTTACTTCGCCGGCAGCCAGAACCGCTTCAACTATGAGGGCAGCCACGGCACCACCGTCGACTTCTACGGCAAGAAGGACGAAAACGGCAACGCAGAGTTTGGCCGCGTAACACCCACCGGCGGCGCAGGAGGCATGAAAGGATGGTGGTTTGGAAAATCATCTGTGAAGGGCTCGGACATCGCCACCGTGGTGCAGAGCATGGACATCGACGACGCCACCGGCGACTGCTACTTCATCAACGCCAAGAACGCCCGCTCGAACGGCAGCCTCGGCGCATGGGGCAGTGCCGTCAGCAAAGCCTTCCCCTCGCTGCCCATAAGCGACGACATGCTCATCATGACCCGCGTGGCCATGGGCGGCGCCGAGACGCACATGTACCTCACCTATGGAGGCCACGGCTCAAACATGGCGCTGACGCGCTACAAGGGCAAGGTGTGGATTGCCACCGGCGGATACGGCACCACCACCAGCACCTCGCCCACAAAGATTTGCCTCTTCCCCTGGTCGGCAGGCAAAGGCCTGGACCTGCGCGACGGCTCGTACGTGAAGTATCTGAAGGTGGGCTATTCCGGCAACATGTGCTATCCCGCCATCGACAATGACAACCGCCTCTTTATGGTGCGCTCACGTTCCTCTTCCGGCGACTACTTTGCCGTCTACGACCTGGACAAGGTGATGGCCTCTCCCGAGACGGCAAAACCCATCAAGGAAGTGTTCGTGGCCAAGGGCGCACGCAAAATCTCCAACTCCTCACGCAAATTCCTCAACAGCAACGACAAGGGCTTCAAGACATGGTCCGACCAGGGCTTCACCATCTCCGGCGACTATATCTACACCTACGAGGGTGACGGCAAGGATGGCTATGGCTCCAACCCCAATCCCTCGACGGCCACCGACCACGACAGCAAGTCCGTGCTCATTGTCAATGTCATCAACTGGCGCACCGGCGAGTATGTGCAGCGCTCTGCCATCCTCAGCAGCAAAGTGTGGACCAACATGTGCTCGGCAACGGCCGACAGCGGCGAGCCCGAGTCCATGAAGATTCACCGCGACGCCACAGGCCGTCCCTTCATGGCCGTCGGCGTCAGAGCCAGTCGCAGGAGCTTAGCACGACCGTTAGCGGCCATGCCAAGGACGTTCACGCCGCCATTGTCGGTGCCGACGGCGGAAGCTTCATGGCCACGAAGAGCGGCGCCAAGGTGAAGGTAACATTCACGCCCGACCGCTGGAAGAGCAGCTACAACGCCTGGCTGCGCCTGTCGTCGCCCAACTGCAAGGACGTCATGGTGCCCCTCAGCGGCTCATACACCGGCGTACTCAGCGGCATCGAAGGCATCGAGGCTGACGTAGATGGGATGGACGAGAACGAGCCCGTGCGCTACTTCGACCTCAGCGGCCGCGAGCTCTCCGAGCCTGTCAAGGGCGTCAACATCGTGCGCTATGGCAACGGCTCCGTCTCCAAGGTCATCGTCAGATAACGCCCCGAAACCATGACGCTGCAGGTACTCATCAGCACGTGCTCCCCGGAGGGCATCTCCCGCGTGGCGGCCATGGTGCTGCCCGCGGTGGAGGGCGTGGAGTACCTGGTCATGTGGCAGCGGCACGAGGGTGGGGAGGTGCCCGAGGCTCTTGACGAACGCCCAGACGTACGGGTGATGCGCTCGGAGCGCATAGGGCTGTCCGCCAACCGCAACGACCTGCTGGATGTCGCCACCGCCGACGCCGTCCTCATTGCCGACGACGACCTGCGCTATACGGCCGAATCGCTCGCCGGTGCCCGCGACATCATCGCCGCGCACCCCGAAGTCGACTACTTCTCATTCCGCCACAAGAGTCCGCACCCGAAGGCCTATCCCGCCGCGGAGTGCTCGCTGGCACGGTTGCCCCGGGGCTTCTATCAGACCAGCTTCGAGGTGGCGCTGCGACGCAACGAGTGCACGGCCGGGCTTCGCTATCGCGAGGACTTCGGCGTGGGCGCGCCCTACTTCGGCTGCGGCGAGGAGGAGCTGCTGCTTCTCGAGGCACGCAAGGCCGGACTCAACTGCCGCTTCTTCCCGCACACCGTCGCAGAGCACCCCGGCGACACCACAGGCCACCGCCGCGCCGACAAGCGCGTGCTCCACGGCCACGGAGCCGTCATCGCCATGCTCTATCCGTGGACATGGCCGCTGCGGCTGGTGTTCAAAGCACGGCGCCTCGCTCGTGCGAAACAGGCCTCATTCCCAGGCGCTCTGCCTGCGCTGACGGCCGGAGCGGTGCGCGTGAAAGCCGAGCGCCGCAAATAATTCGGCCGCGGATTTGTCAGTCTCACAATTTTTCTGTACCTTTGTGGGAAACATAATTGAACACAAAACATGAAAAACGTAATTGTCCGGAGCCTCTCCGGCATTGTCTATATTGCTCTTATCGTAGGCGGCATCCTCCTTGGCGGCTGGTGGTGGTACGCCGTCACCGGCATCTTCGCCGTCATCGCCATGACCGAATTCCAGCGCATGACGGCCGTACGCACCCGCACGGCGACGCCTCTGTGGGGCTCGGCCCTCGACATGGCCTCGGCACTCCTGCTGTGGGGAGTGGCGCCTATCATCGAACATTGGAGCGACGCACTGCCGGCCCTCGCCGTGGTGCTCGGCCTCTGTCTGCTTGTGCGCATGACGCTGGCGCTGGCTCAGCATCAGGGCGACGCTGTGGGCACGATGGCCCAGGGCGTCTTCAGCGTGCTCTACGTAGGCATCCCCATGGGTCTGCTTAACGTGACGATGCTGCTCTGCCCCTTCGCCGTGAACGCCCTGCTGTGGATGTTCATCCTCATCTGGCTCAACGACACGGGCGCCTTCTGCGTCGGCTCGCTCTTCGGACGCCACCGCCTCTGCGAGCGCCTCTCGCCGAAGAAGAGCTGGGAAGGATTCTGGGGCGGTATG
>SFOH01000022.1 GCA_004552485.1 Bacteroidales bacterium
CCGCCAAGCTTAACACGGGCTTTCCCGTGGGAGAATGAATAGGCATCGTCATATTTTGCCGGGATAACCATGGCACCGGCATTGTCAATGAAGCCATATTTGCCGTTGGTTTGTACCTTGGCCACGCCTTCGCTGAAATTCTCAGCCTCATCATATTCGGCCTGGATGACCATAGTGCCCGTCCGGTCGATATATCCCCATTTGCCATTGATTTTCGCTGCAGCCATGCCTTTGCTGAAAGACCAGGCATCGTCATATTTAGCGGGAATGATCAACGTATCAGACTTGTCTATGAAGCCCACTTTGCCGTCGATTTTCACGGGAGCCAGACTCTCGCTGAAATATCCGACCCACACATATTTATCGGGTATGACGAGGCTTCCCGTTTTGTCAATGAACCCCCAGTTTTCGTCGGGTTGCACAGGGGCCATACCTTCATTGAAGTCAAAGGCGTTGTTGAATTTCGGGGGAATGACTACGTTGTTGTTGTATTTATAGCCACATGCTCTGCGTGCCGGGTCGTAAAACGAGACATATTGGTCGGTAAGAGAGATGTCAGCCGGGAGTGGAGAGAGCGAGCCGGTGAGAGTGGTCGGTGACATTTCATTGACGATAGCCGTGAGAGAAACGGGGGTGTAACCGTCTTTGGAGATTGTGACGGAATGGGTGCCTACGGCGAGGTCGTTGATGGCATTGGGTGTGACGCCGGCATCGCGGCCGTCGATGGTGATGATGGCATCAACAGGGGTGTATTCCACGTTCAAAGTGCCGGTTATAACATTGAGAGCCGGAATAGCGATGGTTTGTGTCTGACTCTCGGTGAGGGTGACGGAACGGCTGAAGGTGCGGTAACCGGCGAGGCGCCCTTCCACGGTGTAGGTATCCGGTAGCATACTGGCACTCCAATTGTCGGTGCCTTTGCGCTCATCGTTGACGAATATTTCTGTGCCGGGGGTCGCGGCTGTGACAGTGAGGGTGGGCATCGTGGACACAAGTTCAACGCTGCGTGTCAGCTTTTTGCCGGCCATGATGACCGTGCCCTCCTGTGAGGCATAGCCGGTGGCCTCCACGCGGTAGTTGTGCGTGCCGGCTTCAAGTCTTACGCTGGCAATGCCGTCATTGACAAGACGATCTTTGCCGTCTACAATGACGCGCGCCGATGCAGGCGACACCCTGAGCACCAAATAGTTGGCGCGTGAGGCGGCAGACTGCCCCGACATGCCGGCGGCTTGCGGGGCTTGCAAGCGGAGAATATATGTAACACCGGACTTTAGCGGCTCGGGAAATTTGTACATGAGCGGCAAAAATGTTTCGGCGGTGATTTTTAGCATTTTGGTGCCCTGACTGAGGTATACCCAATACTCGCTGCCTCGTTTCTCTACCTCGCCCATGACGTTGCCGGAGAAAGAGACGCCCGGAGCCACCACCTGTACCTTCACCAGCGCACACTTTACGCCGTGCAGGTCCAGGCGCGAATACTGCTGTGCTGTCACGTCCATCGGCGTTGCTTCAAAGTCTTTCACTGTGGCTTCTTGCGACGCACCGCGGACGATACCGACAATCGTCAGTAATATTGTGAGCAAAAGTTTTTTCATGAGGTTTGATGTGGTATTATTTTGCAAAGATAACAACTTATTTGACAACAGGCAAGCATGTCACGGCTTTCTGTACGAACCTACGTTCTTTTTTGATGAAACAGGGCGAAAACGTGTGCGGAACGACAAAATACGAGGTGAAGGAGGCGAAATGATGGAAGATGTTATGTTCACCTGTTGATCCAGTTGTTTAATTCAAAATAATAAGTTACCTTTGTGGAACTCAATCTCATCACAAATACAATCTTTTCTGCGAAAACCTGATTTTATGAAGAAAAAAAAGAAATTTGCGACACTGATTATAATGTTAGAGATAGCGCTCTCCGGAGCTTTCTCCGCCTACGCCTCGTCTCCTGAAAGTCTAATGGCCGATAACCTATATGGTCGCGCATGTGCCCGTCACACAACCGCGTTGGATTCACTTCGTGAGTTGGCGGATAACACAACGAATGGTCGCGCACAGCAGTTATACGCTTTATACTTGCAACAGCACAACAAACACAAAGAGGCGCTCGCCTACTATAAACGTGGTGCCGAAAATGGTCAGTATATTTGCGCTGCAAGATATTTCTGTCTGTTGGCCGATAAGAAACTTTCAATGTATGATTCGGTTCGCGCGGCCCGGTACCGAGACGAGTGGATTCGAGACATCACTGCCAAATCGCAAGCAGGAGATGCAGCGGCCATGCATGCCTTAGGACGTGCATATTATGGCGAGGACGGAAGTGCTTTCTATTATATGGTGGAGAATCGCACCGACCAAATGATTCGCGAAGGGAGGGAACTCATACGGCAGGCGGCGAACAAAGGCGATGCCTTCGCTCAATATAATTACGCAATGAATGTTATCAACAGCAACGAAGAAGTTGCCGAGTCGCGTTCCTGGCTGGAGAAATCCGCGAAAAACGGCTATGAAGATGCCTGTCTGGATTTATCCTACCTATTATTGTGTGATGGTAAATACGATGGTGCAATCGCGCTGGCCACAAGCGTAATACAAAAACTACCTCAGTCAGTTTTCCGGACCGGGAACACAAGACATATGAGCGCCCGGGAAATCCGAACTCTCGCTCAATATCTCAAATCAAATCCGGGCTTTTCGCTAACTGGATTCGGCCCTGACAAAACCACCGACGACACCTTTGTCTGCACGCGAGATAGCATCATTATGGCATGTGCTACCTACAAAGGTAAAGCCGGAGTGCTTAAACTTAACCTTGAGGGACAGCGCGTCAACCATGATGATTTCCCGTTCGTCTATAAAGAAATCACGCCCGTAATGCATGAATTTCTGCCATTTGAAGAGTCTAACATTTTCTTTCATCCGCGTCCCTATTCATATAAAATTCCTCTTACCGATTACGAAATTCGTGTAGTTGACTACAAAGGCAACGAAACGACATATAGTATTTATAGCAGCAATGTTGCGATGGTATCGATTCCAGACAACTACATATATGACGGAGTAGGTGTCAACGAACTAAACTCCACTGACACAGACAAGGTGGATAGCGATACTGCAGTGCAAAAATGATGTGAATTAGTCCTGCCAAGAACGTGCCAGATATCTTGTGCCTCCATGACTTTTGTCGCGAGGCACTTTTTTATGCGGATTAGCGGAAGACGTGGAGGGGGGAGGGGGTGTAGCGGGGGAGGGCGGCGAGCTGGATGTCGGCGGAGCGGGAGACGGGGCTGCCGGTGGCGTCGCCGACGGTGAGGCCGGCCTGCTCGAGGGCGCGGCGCACGGCGCGGAGGGCCGTGTCCGGAGTGTTGTTCTCCTCGGAGAGGTGGCAGAGGAAGATGTGGGTGAGGGGGCTGTGGCGGCGGCCCGTCTCGGCGTCTTTCTCGGCGAGGAGGGCGGCGAGGTAGGCGGCGGTGTCGTCGTTGCACATGTGGCCGGTGCGGCCTGCGATGCGCGCTTTCAGGTATTCGGGATAGACGGGGTTGGCCTGGAGCATGCCCAGGTCGTAGTCGGTCTCTATCATGGCGCAGGTGGCCAGGCGCAGGTAATGGTTGGCGCGGTCGGTGATGAAGCCGGTGTCGGTGGCGACGACAAAATGGTGGGGGCCGCGGTCAATGGCGAAGCCCATGTTGTCGGAGCCGTCGTGGCTGGTCTCGAAGGCGGTTACGGTGAAGCCGCCGGCCTCGAAGGGTATCTCTTTGTAGATGGGCTTGTGGTAGTCTTTGATGCGGCGGCTTATGGAGTGGCGGCGCAGCAGTCCGGAGAGGGTGCGGGGCGTGCAGAAGAGCTGGAGGTGGCGGTTGGCGCGCAGGAGGGTGTAGGCAAAGCGCACGTGGTCGCTGTGGTCGTGGGTGAGGACGATGCCGGCGATGGTGGCGATGTCGATGCCGTTCTTGTTGAGTTGCTCGGTGACGGTTTTGGCGTCGACGCCGGCGTCGATGAGCAGGCCGCCGCGGCGTGTGCCGATGTAGGCGCAGTTGCCCGAGCTGCCCGAGCCGAATGAGATGAAGCGGACGGCCTCGGCGCGGCGCAGGGCATTCTCGGAGATGTCCACGCTGCCGGCGTCGGCGGCGCGGGCGTTGCGCTCGCGCCGGGCCTCTTCCTCGCGGGCTGTGGCGCGCTGAAGGGCGGGGCCGGCAATGTCATGGCGCGTCATGTCAATCTCCACACTGTCAAAGAGATTGGGGAGATTTTCCAGCTCGCGGGTGACGCGGCGGCGACGGGGATTTGTGGGTTTTGCCATTCTTGTATCAGCGGCTGACTTCAGCCAATGAGGAATATTGTTGGAATCTTATTATAATCGTATTTGCGTGAGCGCCAGGCCGATGCGGGGAGTGTGACGATGCTCTGCCGTGGGCCGGTGATGTCGGAGGCCACGCACAGGCGCATCTGCGGCGGCAGCGAGCGCGCCAGTTCGTCGACGAGTCGGTTGTTGCGGTAGGGCGTCTCGATGAACACCTGTGTCTGACCTTCTCGTGTGACGCGGCGGATGAGCTCGCGCAGGCGTGCGGCGCGTGCACCGGCCTCGACGGGCAGATAGCCGTTGAAGGCGAAGCTCTGGCCGTTGAATCCCGAGCCCATGACGGCCATGAGAATCGACGACGGCCCCACGAGCGGGCACACATTCATGCCGCGGGCCTGTGCTGCGGCCACCAGGTCGGCGCCGGGGTCAGCCACCGCCGGGCATCCGGCCTCGGAGATGACGCCGATGTCGTGACCGGCCTCCATCGGAGCGAGCATAGCGGCCACCTCGGAGGCGGGTGTGTGCTCGCTGAGCTCCGTAAAGTGCAGACTGTCAATGTCGATGCTGCGGTCCACGCTCTTGAGAAACCGCCGTGCCGAACGCAGGTTTTCAACCACGAAGAACTTGACCCGGTGGAGGAGCTCGATGTTCAGCCGGGGCAACACGTTCTCCACCTCGCCCTCTGCGAGAGGCACGGGGAAGAGGTACAGCGTGGGTTGCGCCTTGGTTTTCGGTGTTTCATTCGACTGACTGAGCATATCTTCTGAGGCTTAAGCCTGACTATGGCCTACAAAGATACGCAAAAATTTTCAGACTCCGCGAATAAATAACAATATTTAGAAATTGGACCAATTGGACTAATTGGGCTAATTGGACTAATTGGGCTAATTGGGGGGCTCAGGGGTTGAGGGAGAGGATGTAGCCGCGCTTTTTGATGTTGGTGATGGTGATGGAGGGGTCGGGGAGGAGTCGGCGGAGGTAGGTGATCTGGACGTTGAGGGCGAGGGAGTTGGCGTAGCTGGCATCGCCCCACACCCGGTTGAGGATGTGGTCGCGCTCTACGAGGCTGCCGCAGTTCTCGGCGAGGATTTGCAGGATTTCGGTCTGGCGCACGGACAGCTGGTGTGTCTCGCCTTTGTATGTTATCTGCGAGAGGTTGGGGCGGAAAATGGTTTCGCCAAACTGATGCTCCATATCCTGGTTGACGGTCTGGCTTTCGAAGCGTTCGTTTATTTTGGCGATGAGTTCTTCGGGATAGAAGGGTTTGGGAATGTAGTCGTTGCCCTTCAATTTGAAGCCATAGAGGCGGTCGACTTTGTCGGTGCGGTCGGTGAGAAAGAATATGATCACGCGCTTGTCATTTTGGCGGATTATCCGTGCCATCTCGAAACCGTTCATCTCCGGCATGTTTATGTCGAGGAGTATCAGGTCGGGGCTGTACTTCCGGTATGCTTCGATTCCGCGGACGCCGTTTTCGGCATATTCCACATCGTAGCCTTCGGCCTCGATGAAACGGCGCAACAGCATTGCGTTCTTGCGGTCGTCATCGACCAAGAGTATTTTTATGCGGTTCATCCCTGCGGTATTTTAAGGGTGAAACAAGAGCCTTCGCCTTCGCGGCTCGCAACGGTAATCTCGCCGCCGTGGGCTTTGACAAGGAGGCGGACGTAGGAGAGGCCGAGGCCCATGCCGGGTGTGTCGGTCGAGGCGGCGCGACCGCGGTAGAATCGATTGAAGATACGGTCAAGGTCGGACGAGGGGATGCCGTTGCCGGTGTCAGCGATTCTCAGTTCCACTCCGTCGGCATCGGATGTGGCTTCGGCGCTGATTGTCATCTGCGGGCCCGAATATTTGACGGCGTTCTCGACGAGGTTTGTTATGATGTTCACGAGGTGCTCGCGGTCGGCAGAGATTGTGGTGTCGGCCGGGATATTGTTGACATAGCATACGGTCTTCTCCGACGAAACGGGGATGGACTTGGCCACGTTATCGAAAATGTCATGGAGGTTGACTCCCTCAATCTTAAGGGGTATCTGGTCCACATTGTTGAATGTTATGTCGCGCAGGCGCGAGAAGTAGGCCGAGAGATTGTCGAGGGCCGTGCGGATTTCGCCCACGAGTTCTCCGCGTGTATCGGGGTCGGCCTTCATTTTCGGATTGTCGAGTCCCGAGACACACATTTTCAATGTGGACAGAGGCCGCTTGAGTTCATGAATCATTGTGGTGACGAAGCTTGAGCGTATTCGGCCTATGCGGTTGAGTTTCTTGACCGTGGCGAGCTGCCATATCACGCATAAGATAAGGAGCGCGGATATCAGAAGTGTGACAATGAGTTGGGTGGCCATTCCCGGCAGAATGTCCCAGATGCTTATCGGGCACTCGATGCGCACGCTTTTGCACTGGAGCTCGGAGTAGGGATAAATGAACACAGCCGTCGGCCGGAAGCGCGAGCCTTGGCGCTCCGCCACGCTATGCCATATCATGCTGTCGGTGACGCACAGAGTGACATCGGCGCGAATGCCTTCCTTGGCGAGGCATGAATCAAGCCCTTCCACGGTGAACGGTCCGTCGATTTCGGTCTGGACATGCTGCGCGGCCGCCCATACGGCATTCTCATTGGGCGCCGACGAGCCGTCGAACACCAGGCTGTCCGTTGCCGTTTCGGGACGGTTGCTGAGGTCGGTTATGCGCCTTGCCACTTCGTCCATCATCTCGTCGGTGAGCTTCATGGTGTCCGGTACTCCAAGAAGTTCGTAGGCATTTGTCTGCCAGCGACGCACAGTAGCCGTCCGTCGGGTGGTGTCTCCCATCCGGAGGTTCAGCTGCGAGGTATACTGATTGTGGTTTCTGGTAAGTTTCGACTTTCCACGGTTGTCCCGCACGCGTATTTCGGCATATTCGTCAAAGGCCTTCTGCGTCCCGGCGGCGAGGTCTTTTTCATAGTCCTGCAATGCTCCTTCATAGCGGGTATTGAGCCAGAAAAATTGCATCGCGAGAAAGCCTATTATGGCGGCGATGGTGATGATATACAGTGCCTTTATTCGCTTTTCCATGCTGCAAAGTTAGGCAGAATAATCGGAACTTCAGCCCATTGAAAGGGGCGATTTGCGGCGGAGTAATAATTTAGTAACAATTCCATAATGTTTGAGTAATGATTATTTTTCGCGTTTAGGGCGACGGCAAAGTAACTTTGCAGCGTGAAACCAAACAAACCGCTACGTATGAAGAGAACAATCATCATTATCAGCCTTGTCGCAGCGATTGCCATGGCTGCAACGGGCAAGACGATACGTCGCCAGCTCACCATCCTGGAAACCAAAGTGCCGGAGACCGAAACCATCGCCCCGGAGACCATGGAGTTCGTCTACGACTATTCCTGGTGCAATGACACCACCGGCCGGCTTGACGACAACTTCACCACCGACCGGATGCTCCTGCAGATCGGCCCGGACGGGCTGTCGAAATTTTCGAGCTACAAGAACCTCACCGTCGACTCCATCCTGATGCGCTCTTCAAACGACCAGGTCATCGAGATGGCAAGCTCGGGCAAACTCACGCGCGGCGAATCCGTGACCGTTTTCAAAAACTATCCGGCAGGACGGCTCACCAATACCGAGAAGATATGCAAGGACTGGTTCCGCTACGAAGAGGAAATGCCTGCGATAGAATGGGAGCTGACCGACTCCGTGGCAACCGTTCTCGGCTTTGAGTGCCAGAGCGCGAAGTGCACGTTCCGTGGCCGTGAGTGGACAGTGTTCTTCGCCGAAGAAATACCCGTGATGGACGGCCCGTGGAAATTCAGCGGCTTGCCGGGACTCGTCATGAAGGCGGAGGACGCCGACGGGCACTACAAGTTTGAGTGCGTCGGCATCAAGTCGAAAGCCGACCGGCCCATCACCATTTACAAGGTGCCATATCACAAGACCGACCGCAAGGGCTATTATGATGCCAAGAACCGTTACGATGTCAATCCGTACGCCTATTTCCAGACCACGACAGGCGGAAATGTCACAGTCACCGACGAAGCGGGCAACCCTGTGCTCGATGCCCTCGACCCCATTCCGCTGCTTTATGACTATATCGAACGCGATTGGACGAAATGAAGAGGCACAGCTTTATCATACTCGGCCTTTTGCTTGGGCTGCTGCCCGTCGCGGCGGCAGCCCAAAGCAAACTGCAAGGCATCGTGCTCGACCTGACGACGAACGAGCCGATTGCCGGTGTCGTGGTGAAGAGCAAGAACGCCTTCACGTCATCCGACGCCGAGGGGCAGTTCACTCTCACGCTGAAGGACGGCGCTGATTCCGTGACTTTCCGCTGCATGGGCTACGAAACGCTGACCAAGTCCGTCAAAGATGATTTGACAAGAGTCTATCTCGGGCAGAAAGCCACCCGGCTGAAGGACGTCATCGTCCAAGCGCCCGACATCTATGCCAGGGGTGATACGCTGGTGTTCAATGTGTCGCGGTATGCCAACGCCAAGGATGACGCCATCATCGACGTAATCAAGCGACTGCCGGGAGTGAAGGTGGAGGAAGACGGCACCATCATGTACCAGGGCAAACCCATCAACAAATTCTACATCGACGGTAATGACTTCATCGGCGGTCAGTATGGCCTTGCCACCAACAACATCTCGCACAAGGATGTGCAGAGCGTGGAGGTGATGGAAAACCATCAGCCGGTGAAGGCCTTGGAAGGAATTGAGTTTCCCGAAGAGGCCGGCATCAACCTCAGGCTGAAGGAGGATGCCCGCAGCCGCTGGGTGGGCGTTGCGCAGGCCGGAGGCGGCTATGAACCGGCCCTTTACAGCGGCTCACTGTTTGCCATGCGCATCGCCCGGAAAATGCAGAACATGTTCACGCTCAAGGCCGACAACACGGGCTGGAATCCGGCCACGCAGGTGGTCGACCATAACGACTACTCCGGGATGTTTTCTGACCATTACGATAACAACCTTTGGCCCGAATACATCTCAGCCGGCATGATAAGCGCGCCGCTGGCGGAGAAGCGCACGCGCGACAATCTGTCGTGGATAGCCAACGGCATCACGGCCTGGCGCCGCGGCGACACGTCGATGCGGCTGAAAATGAACTATATGGGCGACCGCCTTGACTACAGCTCGGGGTTCACGACCAACTACTTCAGCAGCCTGATCCCGGATTTCACACAGAACGAGGCCCTCCGCACCCGCACTCACGACCTCTCCGCACAACTCAACAGCGAGACAAACAAGCGCGGTTATTTCCTTAAGGACAAGCTGACCCTCGGAGCCGTGTGGGAAGAATCGGATGCCGTCATAACAGGCAGCTCGAATGTCGGCCAACGCGTCAACCGTAAGGATTTCTCGGCCGTCAACGACCTGAAACTCGTGAAGCGCAGCGACACACGGCTGTTCACGCTGATGTCGCGCAACGGCTTCCGCTATCGGCCGGACCGACTGGCCGTCAGCGGTGATGAGAATGCTGTTCAGCGGGTCGGAACCACCGATTTCCGCAGCACTACCGAGACTGAGTTCGGACGCATGTCGCGCTTCTGGAATTTCTCGGTCACCGGCGGCATCGACCTCGATTATCATCGCATGAACACAGCGCTGACAGGCCTCTCGAACTTTGATAACACCGATATTTATGAGTCGTTTCTTTCAGACCTCTATGTCACGCCGCAGGTGAGGTATGAGCGCAACAGCTGGCGCCTGACGCTGAAATCGGCGTTGCGATGGAGGCACTACGGCCTCAAAGGACGTCATGATTATGCCGATGTGGCTCCATCGTTTCATGCATTCCGTCAGCTCACCTCCAAGTCCGACCTCTCGGCCCGAGTGTCATACCGTCTCGGCGCGCCCATGCCTTATCTGCTGATTGACAACCCCGTGCTTGCCGATTACCGTGACCTTTTCATTGCCGCACAGCCCGACAAATATAGCCAAAGCACGAGCGCTTCGGCCACATACCGCTACCGCAATCCCTTGAAGTCGGTCTTCGCGAATGTCTCGTTGAGCTATACTCACCGACGCACCGCGAGGATGTCAAACCAGATATTTGCCGGCGACATGATTATAACGACCTACGCCGATCGACTGAACAATCAGAATGTGTGGACCGCCAACGCCGGCGTGAGCAAAGGCCTCGGCCATAGCCGGATGGTTGTGGGCTGCGACGCGTCCGGCACAATGACCGCAGCATCCTCGATGCGCGAAGGCGAAACGATACCCTACAGACAGACCGCGGCAACGATTGCTCCATATTACAGAGGCAGCATAACGCAATGGCTATCGGTCGATTACAAGGCAAAATACACATTCTCGGAAATGACAGTCAACGGCGATAAGAGCGACTATCACGCTGTCACTCAGACGCTTTATGCCACACTCATCCCGCACGACCGGGTGAACATTTCAATAGGAGCCGAGCATTATCTCACGCATTTCGTCATCGGCGACAACAGCAATCTCGTGCTCTTTGACGCCTCCGCCAGCTGGCAAGCCACCACGAAACTGCGGCTGATACTCACCGCCGACAACCTGCTCGACAAACGCCTCTACTGCTACGAAACCTACGGCACCCTCTCCGGCTCCACCCATTGGTTCCGCCTCCGGCCCCGC
Source organism: Bacteroidales bacterium (assembly GCA_004552485.1). Taxonomy (GTDB): domain Bacteria; phylum Bacteroidota; class Bacteroidia; order Bacteroidales; family Muribaculaceae; genus CAG-873. Next base: position 10,905 of record SFOH01000022.1, read on the forward strand.
ACCCTCCTCCTCTCCGCCCAGCTCCGCTTCTGACGGCTAATTGGCCTAATTGGACTAATAAGACTAATTAGTCCGAGAAAAGAGGCTTTCGCCTGCCTGGGTGAGTTTATAGGCTTGCTTGGCGCTGGTGGGTTTGGACGGATCTGTCATGCCGATATAACCTAATCGCATGAGTGGCAGGAGTATTCTGCGCTTCAATTCATAAATCTCGCCAAATTCGAGTGTCGCATTCAAAGATTTTGCGCTAAAAGGTGTATCGTGAAGCAGGCTCAGCGTGTCAATTACCGCGAGACATAGTTTATGCTTATCAACATGAACCTTCGACTTATCCCATACTTGAACTGATATCTGTTCAAGTATGGGATAAGTCTGTTTTTGTCTGATATAACACACTGATTCACAGCTTATTGAACTTGGACGGATGCCTGTCCAAGGATGTGTTTAGGTTCTTCTGTCGCCTTAAAAGAAGATTGCGATTCCTTTTCATGCACCCCGAATTTCGATTAGGGGAGGATGAGGATGAGGGCTTGGGCGGCGACGACGCGGAGGAACATGGTGAGGGGGTAGACGGTGGAGTAGGCGACGGCGGGCTGGTCGTTGCCGGTGGAGGAGGAGGCGTAGGCCAGGGCAGGGGGGTCGGTGCAGCCGCCGCTGAAGAGGCCCATGATGCTGAGGTAGTTGATTTTGTACTTCTTGCGGGCGATGATGCCGACGACAACGAGGGGCACGAGGGTGATGACGAAGCCCCAGATGACCCACCACATGCCTTGCATGTTGAAGACGTTGGCGCTGAAGCCTTTGCCGGCGGAGATGCCGACGGACGCGAGGAAGAGGGTGATGCCGAGTTCGCGCAGGAGCAGGGAGGCGGCGGAGGAGGTGTAGGTGACGAGTTTGGCTTTGTAGCCGAAGCGGCTGAGGAGGATGGCGACGATGAGGGGTCCGCCGGCGAGGCCGAGTTTCATGCCGAAGCCGATGTTGATGGAGCCGAGGATGATGCCGAGGATGATGCCGACGAAGATGGTGATGAGGTTGGGCTGGTTGAGGCGTTTCATGGAGTTGCCGAGTCGCGCGGCGAGGCGTTCGATGTCGGCGGGGTCTCCGACGACGGTGAGTCGGTCGCCCATCTGGAGGCGGAGTGAGGGTGTGGCGAGGAGGTCGACGCCGGCGCGGTTGACGCGTGTGGCGTTGAGACGGTAGCCGTTGTGGAGGCGGAGTGAGCCGAGGGTGACGCCGTTGTATTCGCTCTTGGTGATGAGGATGCGGCGGGAGAGGACGGGGGTGGCGGTCTGTTTCCAGTCGACGGTTTCTTCGGTGCCGAGGACGGCGGTGAAGACGTCGGCTTCGGTTTCGGTGCAGATGATGAGGAGCAGGTCGCCGGTGTGGATTTCGGTGGTCGACTTGGGGATGATGATGTCGCCGTCGGCGCTCATCATGCGGGAGACGACGAAGTCGGCGTTGATGATGCCGTGGAGCTGGGCCATGGTTTTGCCGTCGACGAGTTTGTTGGTGACTTTGAGGGTGAGGAGGTAGGGTTTGCTCTGTGAGGCGGCGGCTTCGTCTTCGATTTCTTTGACTTCGTTGGGAACTTTGATGGAGAAGATGCCTTTGATGATGAACATGGCGAGGATAATTCCCACTACGCCAAGGGGATAGGCGGCGGCGTAGCCTTGTGCCATGATGTTGGCTTCGGCGGCGCCGTCGGTCATCTGGCTGACGGCCTGTTGTGCGGCGGCGAGGCCGGGGGTGTTGGTGATGGCGCCGGACATGACGCCGACGAGGGCGCTTTTGTCGGTGATGTTTCCGCAGAAGAAGATGAGGACGGCGATGCCGACGCTGAGGGCTACGCTGAGGACGGCGAGGCCGTTCATGACGACGCCGCCGTGTTTGAAGGAGGCGAAGAAGCCGGGGCCGACCTGGAGGCCGATGCTGAAGATGAACAGGATGAGGCCGAACTCGCGTACGAATTTGAGGATGTGTTCGTCGACGATGTATCCGAACTCGCCCATGACGATGCCCACGAAGAGGACGAAGGTGACGCCCAGGCTGACGCCCAGGATTTTAAGTTTGCCGAGGTAGATGCCGGCGGCGATGACGAAGCTGTACAGCATGAGGGTGCTGGCGATGGACGTCTGTCCGGGGCTGATGAGGTCTAATAACCACTCCATGTCAGTTCTTTGATTGTTTTTTTCCCTTAGCGCAGCGGCGGGGTGCGGCGTGCGGGGCACGGTGAGCGTGGGGCGCTGCGGCCTTGAATTCAGTTAGTTTGCTATTTCAGAGTGCAAAGGTACGCATTTTTTGCAAATTATTTGCTATCTTTGCGGTACAATCAGAATATAAACCATCATGGAAGAGAGAAAGGCAGAGGGAAGCGGTCTGCAGGTGCGCCGCTATGCCGATATTTTCATGGCCGCATACGCTCCCGGCGCGGTGAGCTGCACGGCCCGCAACCACACGCACATCCTGGTCTACATGTACGGCGGCGAGCTGGAGATTCGCGAGGCGGGCGACGGCGACGGCGCTGAAGCAACCACGCGCACGCTGCACCGAGGCGACTGTGCCTTCGTCCGCCGCGACATCAGCGTTCAGCTCACGAAGCGCAGCTACTACGGCATGCCCTTCAAGGCTGTCTTCCTGGGCTTTACGCCGCGTTTTCTGCGCGACAGCCACACGCGTCTCCACCGCGCGGGCGCTCTGCCGGAGGGCGTGCGCCGCTCGCGCGTGAATGTCTATCCCATCCGCCGCGGCGCGGCCGTCGACGCTCTGTTCTCGGAGCTCGAGCCGTATTTCTCGGAGGAGGCGGGCGTGCCGTCGGACGCCCTGCTTGCGGAGAAGATGGACGCGGGTCTGAGGCTGATTCTCGACGCCGACCCGGAGGTCTGCGCCTCGCTCTTCGACTTCGTAAAGCCCTGGAAGATAAACATCATGGACTTCATGGAGAAGCACTTCATGCAGGAGATGAGCCTGGAGGAGATGGCGCTCTACACGGGCCGCAGTCTCTCGGCATTCAAGCGCGATTTCTCGACATTCAGCGCTCTCTCGCCGCAGAAGTGGCTGATTCAGCGGCGTTTGCGCGCGGCCTACGATATGCTTGCCGCCGGCGCCGCCGCGCGTGTCAGCGATGCCTGCTACTCGGTCGGCTTCAAGAACATATCGCACTTCTCGCGCGCGTTCCGCGACTTCTACGGCACCACGCCCGCTTCGCTCCTCCGCCACGCCTGACCCCCGCCTTTGATTTACACGGAACATCTCACATATTTCTCTGATTATCACAATTCTAAATAAATTCTATGAATAAGCTTAAACGAGTCTTTGTCGGCGCGATGGCGCTGGCAATGGCAGTGACCGCGGTGGCCGCCACGTACACCAACCCGGTCATCCGCCGCAGCTGTCCGGACCCGATGTGTTTCCGCGACACGGACGGCACGTACTACCTTTATTCGACGGAAGACACCCACAACGGCCCCATCTTCCGCAGCTACGACCTTGTGAACTGGGAGCAGATCGGCACGGCGTTCACCGACCAGACGCGCCCGTCGTGCCTGAACGGCGCCGGCCTGTGGGCGCCCGAGGTGGCCAAGGTCGGCAACAAGTACCTCTACTACTTCTCCATCGGCAAATGGGGCGACCACTGGAACAGCGGCATCGGCGTTGCCTACGGCGACTCGCCGGCCGGCCCGTTCTATGCCCGCGACGACGGCAAGCTCTTCCTGGCCAGCGAGATAGGCGTGCAGAACTCCATCGACCAGTTCTACTTTGAGGAGAACGGCCACAAATACCTCTTCTGGGGCTCGTTCTTCGGCATCTACGGCGTGGAACTCTCCGACGACGGCATGTCGGTGAAGGCCGGCGCGCAGAAAAAGAAGATCGCGGGCTCGTACACCGAGGGCACGAACATCATCAAGCACGGCGGCTACTACTACCTGCTGGGCTCGGGCGGCTCGTGCTGCGAAGGCGCCAAATCGACCTACCACGTCGTCGTCGCCCGTTCCACGAGCCTGTGGGGACCGTATGTGAACCAGTACGGCAGCCAGGCGCTCGACAACTGGTACAAGATGCTGATGGAGGGCAACTCCGACGTCAAAGGCCCGGGTCACAACTCGGTCTTCGTCCAGGACGACAACGGCGACTACTGGATGCTCTACCACGGCTACATGGCCAATGACCCCGACCGCGGCCGCCAGGTGTTCCTCGACAAAATCAACTGGGTGGACGGCTGGCCCACGGTCGCCAACAAACAGCCGTCGACGACGGCCGTCACCGCTCCCGTCTGCAACAATCCGCGCGTGAGCGTCTCGACCCGCGAGGTCAGCTTCAGCTGCGACAAAGACCAGCACCCCTACAAGGACATCACCGTCTCCACGGCCCACGTCAATGAGAACGTGTCGATATGGGCCGACTCCGAGGCCGACTTCTCGCTGAGCACCAAGTCGTTGGGCTCCGGCGGCGGCACGTTCCGCATCACCTTCACCGGCTCCGACTGGTATCTCTACAAGGAGACATGGGTGCACGTGCGCGCCAACGGCGTGCAGCAGGACATCCACGTCACCGGCGACGTCAAGGGCGCCGTCCTCCCCGAGCTGAGCGAGGGCTGGAACCTCTCCGACCGCCGCGGCACAAAGAGCAGCAAGGGCTACAACGCCAACGAGATACGCAACTTCTGCTACCTCGACGGCAAGCTCTATTGCGTCTATCAGAACAAGAAAATCATCGTCCTCCACTCGCAGACCGGCGAGCTCCTGGGCGAGCTGAAGACCACCGGCATCGGCGAGGGCACGCTCGCGCTCACCGACGTCAAGGCCGTCTCGGGCAAAATCGTGGCCTGCAACCTGGCCACAGTCTCCCAAAACAACCACTTCCGCATCTACCTCTGGGACTCCGACGATGCCGAGCCCAAGACCATCCTGAACACCACCGACTTCCAGGGCGTCGACCGCATCGGCGACTGCATGGAGGTCGTGGGCACGCTCAACTCCGACGCCTGGTTCTGCTTCATGCGCGACACGGGCACGGAGACGCGCATCGTCGAATACCATCAGACCGGCGAATACGACTTCACCCCGAAATACACCAAGGCCTTCAACGAGAAGGGCACGCGCCTGACCTCCGGCGCCACCTCGCGCGCCTATCCCAAGAGCGGCAACTACTGGGTCGACGGCAACGGCATCAACCCCACCTGGATGACCCGCGACCGCGGCTATGACGGTGTCGCCACCTGGGTCGTGAACAACCTCGACGGCCAGACCCAGGGCGCCTCGCACCACGAGTTCTACTACCACGGCTGGAAATATGCCGCCAACCTCGTCTTCCGCGGCTCGGCCAACTACACGAGCGCCAAGATGCGCATCCTCCGCGACCGCGCCGGCAACTTCACCAACAACGACGAACAGCGCGAATATCCCGGCGACGGCCTGGGCGATGTCGCCAACAAGAACGGCACGGGCGACGTCATCGTCCGCACCAACGAGGTCGACTATGCCGAGGCATGGGTGCTCTGCACCGAGCAGGGTCTCGCCTATTACCGCACCGGCAATGTCCCGGCCGCGAACCCCGATCCGGTCAACAAGCCCGTCATCTCCTTCTCGGAGCGCGACGTTGACTTGCGCGCCAAAGTGGGTCAGCCCACGACCAAGACACTGTATGTCAACGGCAAAGGCCTCTCCGGCGGCATCGACATCGCCGTCGCCGGCTGTCCCGAAGGCCGTCAGAGCCTCGCGCGCTACACCGTTTCGCCCACCCATCTCGACGGCCCCGGTGAGATAACCGTCACCTACACCCCCGCCGAGTATGACTACGACTGGGTATGGCTCAGCGCCAACTCCGCCGGCGCCGAGACGGCATGGACCGACATCCACGGCCGCGGCTACAAAGACCCCACGCTCAATGTCACCGGCGACGCCAACTTCGACACCTACGTCGGCGAATCGACACAGCACACCTTCCAGGTGCAGGCCCTCGACATGAAAGGCTGGCTGGCATCCGGACTCTGGGGCGACAACACCGACCAGTTCTCGCACTACAACTCGTGGGGACTCACCGACAACACCACCGTCTACTTCCAGAACAGCCGTGCCAAGTGGAGCGACGTCTACATCTGTGTATGGGACATGACCGACCACACCCACTACTGTGGCGACTGGCCCGGCACCAGGCTCGAGCCCGCTGCCGACGGCACATGCACTTTCACCTTCAATCCCGCCGACAAGAGCCACGACTACGGCATTCTCTTCCACAACAACGCCGGCACGCAGACCGATGACGGCATCGTCGTGAACGGCTCATGGTATGCCGCCGCCGAAGGCACTCTCGCCGACCGCGTGAAAGGCGGCATCAACGGTGAGTACGTGAGAATGCCCCTCATGGCATGGCACAACGGCACGCTCACCATCACCCACACGCCCACCGCCGAGGGTTACAAAGAGAGCAACTTCTTCGTCTCCACCCAGACCATTCCGCAGAACTTCGACGTCGTGCTCCGCGCCAATGGCAAGTACCATCAGCGCATCTACCCCGAGCTGAGCGAAGTCAACTTCGGCCAGGGCTGGATTAACCTCGACAACAAGGCGACCGTGCGCTTCACCACCGAGCATCAGACCACGCCCGCCAACATCTACATCGACGGCGCCGACGCCCGCTGCTTCCGCGCCGCTGTGGACAACGTGCTGGACAACAGCAATGTAGACCTCTACTACCGTCCCGATGGCAAGGCCACCCACCGCGCCACGCTCCATGCCGAAATCCCCGGCGAGCACCACTCCCGCGTTGAACTCGTGGGCTGGAGCGACGGCATGTCCGGCGTCGACGGCGTTGAATCGGACGGCCTGATGACCGTCACCCGCATCGGCGGCACACTCCGCGTCGGCGGCGTACAGCCCCGCGCCATCCGCGTCTACGACGTCACCGGCATCCTCGTGGCCGCCTCCGACAACGCCGCCACGTGCGCCATCGGCCACCTCCCCGCCGGCACCTACATCGTCACCGTCACCGACTCCCGCACCACCCGCCGCCTAAAGCTCCGCCTCTAATCCCCTAATTGGACTAATTATACTAATTGGACCAATTGGACTAATAAACTTATTAGTCCAATTGGTCCAATTTTTGATAGTGGGGGATTAGCGGATGAGGACTTTGGTGGCGCGGGTGCCGGCGCGGCGGATGTAGAAGCCGGGGGTGAGACGGTCGGCGGCGACACGCACGCCCTGGAGGGTGTAGTACTCGGGCTCGGCGCTGTCGGCGGTGTCATTGTCGACGGCGATGTCGCTCACGGCGGTGTGCTCGGAGCCTTTGTAGCGGAAGTAGCCGAGGCCCTGGAGGGCGGAGTGGGCCCAGATGTTGACGGTGGTGTTGTTGTCGGTGAGGGCTACGCAAGCGCCGGTGATGCGCTGGGCGTTGGTGGCGTTGCCGAAGCCCTGCTGCGGGAGGTGGCAGATGGCGGAGGCGGCGGCGACGCCGTCGCGCAGGTCGACGAGGGCCATCTGTCCGCCCTGGCCTACGTTGGCAGCGCCGTTGTAGGCGGTGGCGACGGCATAGTTGCGGTTGCCGAAAACGAAGGGAACGAAGGCAGTGCCGTAGTTCTTGTTGCCGATGACGTCGTCGGCGATGGCTTCGGCAAAGGTGCCGTCGGCGTGGTAGCGGACGGGAGCGGAGCCCATGCGGGTGTGCCAGAACGAGCCGTCAGCGTTGACGTGAACGCGGGCGGTGCCGCGGCCGTCGGAACCGGCGGAGGCAAGGGCCTTGCCGTTCTTGTCGGTGAGGACAATCTCGTGGGGCGTGTCGGAGACTAAGCCGTTGGCAATCTCAAAGTAATAGACCGTTGCGGAGCCGGCCGGAGAGAGCCAAATGCGGCCGTTGTCCCATGTGCCGGAGGCGGAGATGGCACCGCCGCATTCGCCGCCGAGTGAGCCGGCGGGGGCGGTGAGGATGAGGCGGGGAGCGGACGTGTCGCTTTCCCAGGCGTAGACGTGGATGTCCTGACTGACGCCGGAGATGCCGCTGGCCACGAGTTTGCCGTCAAAGGCAATGAGGTCGGAGAGCTTGAAGAGTGTGGTGAGGACGCCGTCGGTGGGGACGGTGCCTTTGGCTGTTCCGGCGAAGGCGTCGACAATCTGAATGGTGGGGATGACGCCGGCGCCGGAAGCGGAGTGGAGCACGTAGAGGTTGCCGTCCTTATAAGCTATTGCGCGCGAGGGCGTTCCGGCGATGGCGTGCCAGCTCTGCAGGGAGGTGTTGGCCGACGAGGTCCAGACGGTCTCCACGTGCTCGGCGGCGATGTCGTAGCCGGCGGAGGGCAGGGGGTCTGTGCCGGTGCCTTTCTCGGCGGTGACGTAGAAGTCGTCGCTGTTGAGCAGCTGCGGGCCTTCTCCGTCGGGCTCGTAGACGAAGGCCAGGTAATAGTCGCCTTCTTCAACGGAGGCGTCGATGGCGACGGGGAAGGTGACGTCGAGCGTTCCGCTGCCGGGGACGGTGAATTCCACCTTGGGGCTGCTGGCCTGACCGAGGATGGTGAGCGAGGTCTCGTCCTCGGTGCAGAGGGCGGCGTAGACGCTCATGGTGACGGGGTTGAGGTCGGCGTTGAGGACGGTGGCGGCGATGTTGTTGGTTTGGCCGATGATGAGCGATTCGCTGTCGGCGTTATATGACACCTGAACGTTCGCGGGGTCGCCCTGGGCGGGGACGTCGGAGCCTTTGGTGACGGTGACCTCGTAGTTGTCGTCGTTGAGCATTCCGAAGGCAATCGCGCTGTCGAGGGTGAACAGCAGGTAATATGTTCCGGGCTCGAGAGAGGCGGGGATGGTGACGGGGAAGTTGACCGTCTTTGTCTCGCCGTCACGGATGGAGAGAGGCGTGGAGGGGCCTTCCGTGCCATCGACCACGGTGAGGAAGCCGGGGTTTTCGGGGTCGTCGATGGCCAGGCACGTGATGATGTTGCAGTTGACGTCATGGCCTTCCTCGCAGACGACGGTGGCGGGAACCGAGTAGTTCTTGCCCGTCTCGAAGGTGGGATAAGGGGCCGAGATGGAGATGTAGGTCTGCTCGGGCGGACGGACGTCGATGCCGCCGGTGACGGTGACAGAGCTGCCGTTCTTGGTGAGCGCGAGGGAGTGGTAGCCGGCCGTCTCAATCCAGTAGGCCATCTCGGTCCATGCGCTGCCGCTGCCGTTGATGCGGTAGACGGGCGTGAGGGTGTATGAGCCGTCGGCGAGGGAAGCTGCGGAGAAGGAGATTTCGCCGATGGCCTCCATGGCCCCGAGTTTGTGCTTGGTCGCGCAGGTGACGTAGGAGGTGGTGCCGGTGGCGTTGTTGGTCAGGGCCACGGCGATGTCGAAGTTTGCGGACCAGGGGGTGATGTTGGCGAAGCCGTGCATCATCGAGTCGCCGGCGATGAGAGTGACCGTCGAGCCGGAGGTAGAGCCGAAGAGGTAGCCCTCGATGCCCATTGCGGCGGTCTGTTTCGTGGAGCCGGAGACGGGTTTGCGGATGCCCACCACCATCTCCTGGCCGTAGTTGAAGCCGCCCTCGCCGCCGCCGGCGCCGAGCGACTCGGGGTTGAGGGCGTCGATGGCGAAGTAGCCGTCGCTCTCGCCGCTCCATCCCCAGTTGACGTGGAAGAAACCGTCGGCGGCGCGGTAGCCGTCGAATACGAAACAGTGGCCGCCGGCTTCGCCCTCGCCGGCATAGATGACGGGGCCGTCCTGCAGGCCGTCCCAGATGCGCTGGGTCCAGTCGTCGGTGAAGTGGTGGTCGCGGTAATAGTACTGTATGCCTTTGTCATAGGAGAAGTTGTTGACGAGGGCTGTGGCGGTCTCGATTGTGGCGGCGCCGGAGCCTCCGAGCGACTCGTCGCCGTATTCCATCTTGACAGAATAGCCGACTGCCTTCATCAGCGAGGAAATGGCCTTGCGCTGGGCGGCCGTTCCGGATGTTGCCTCGGGATAGGTCAGCAGCATGTTGTCCCAGTCGAGGGTGACGGCCAGGGATGTCGACAGCGTCGACTCGTCGTTCTCCCATGTGTAGGAGACGCTGCCCTTACCGGCGGCGGGATAGCGGTGGTAGTACATGACCTGGGCCATGGCCGTGGCCACGCAGCCGGTGTAGGTCGGATTGCCGGAGAAGATCGGGCATTCGTCATTGTAGGGTGCGCCCTGGTCCCATGTTGTCCGGAGCATGGGGGCAATGTCGGTGCGCGGAGCCCGGGCGGGAGCGCGCCGGCTGAGGCTGAACTTGCCCACTTTCTGCCGCGGGTGTTTGGCGGCCCACTCGATCTGTCGGCCGTATTCGCCGAGCCACCACTTCATCTGCGGCGGGATGTTGGCGAGGTCGGTCACCTCGGCGTCGGTGTATCCGAGCACGGGGACAGCTGCGTCGTCGGCGCTGAGGAAGAGCGTCTTGCCGGGTAGGGCGAAGGCGTAGTAGGTGTTGAGGCCGGCGTGTGTGCCGGTGGCGATGAGGCGGGGTTTGACGGCGGCTGCCACGCGATGGGGTCCGGCGTCGGCGCCGCTGACGCGCGCCAGGGCCTCGTCGGCGGAGAGCTGACGTGCTGCGGCCGGCGCCGCGCAGGAGGCGGCGGCGAGCAGGGCGGCAAAAAGTTTTCTGTTCATGACGATTGGTTTATTTCGGGATTAGTTTCTGTGCAGGTAGTTGACGGGCCGGCGCCGGAGGGGCGCCGGCCCGGGGTGGGGTTAACGGAGGATGAATTTGCGGCCGTTGCGGATGTAGACGTGTCCGGGAACGGGGTCGGTGACGGGGATGCCCTGCAGGTTGTAGACGGGAGCATCGGGGTCGTCGGCGGCGGGTCGGTCGATGACGATGTCCTCGACGCCGCCGAAGTGTCCGTCAGGCGGCAGTGCCACCATGTTCTCGGGGCAGATGTATGCGCGGTAAGAACCCAGGAACTTGCCTTCGGGGTCCCACTGGTAGAGGTATCCGGCCGTGGTGTAGTCGTCGGCGTCGGTGGCGTAGAAGTAGCTGGTGTAGGGGTTCATGTAGAGGAAGTTGGGCTGCTTCATTTTCTTGATGTCGTCGCACATGGTGCCGGGCAGGGTGGCTGTCACGCCGGTGTTGGCGTTACTGAAGACCTCGGCGGGACGGATGGTGTTGAACTCGAAGGTGTTCTGCGAGGTGGTGTAGTTGAAGGTTGAGCCGACGGTGTAGAAGCAGTCTTTGCCGGCGGTGCAGAAGGTGCAGACGGAGGGGAGGGTGCGGACGCAATCGGCGTCGGGCTTGCCGGCGAGGACGGCGTCGCAGTCCAGGAGGACGGTGCAGGCGGGGGTGGAATAGTAGTCGCCGCACGAGCTGATGCACAGATAGTTATCGAGCAGCGCCATCTGGCCGTAGAGGTTGATTTTGCCGGTGTCGACGGTGCGCACGACCTTCATGGTCTCGGGGTCGACGACGGAGACGGTCTGCTCGTAGTCGTGGCTCTCGGAGTAGGAGTAGCCGCCGGAGTTGGCCACGAAGAGGCGGCCGTTGTAGAGGACGAGGCTCTCGGGCTCGTAGCCGACCTCAACGGCGGTGACGGTCTCTTTGGTGGCGATGTCGATTTTGGCCACGAAGCCGCGGGTGAAGTCCATTGTGCCCGAGGCGGTTGCGCAGGTGTGGGCGTAGGATGTGGCGTAGACATACTTGCCGTCGGAGGCCAGGTAGCGGACGTTGGCGATTTCGCCGGAGGTGCCCATGGCTTTGCCGGTCTCGTCGATGAACTGGACGAGGCTGCTGCCGTTGACGGCGATGGCGAAGAGGTGGTCGGAAATCTGGATGATGTCGTTGGGGGTGTCGCCGAGCTTTTGCTTGTTGACGTCGAGGAAGAGCTGGTTGGAGACCATGGCGCCGTTCTCGAAGTAGGAGAGGCGGCCGTTGTCGGACTGCCAGAGGCCCTTGTCGAGGACGAAGAGTTTCTCGAGGGCGGCGGCGTTGAAGGCGGTTAGTGCGACGAGCGCACAGAGAAGGTAATGTTTTAATTTCATAAGCGTATCGGTTAGTTAGTATGCTTGATTATGCTGTTTTTCGGGGAGGGAATATGCGCCGGGCGATGGGCCGCGTGACGTGTCGGCGCATGAGCCGGAAGATGAAGGCGGTGCCCACGGAGAGGACGAGGAGGTAGACGACCTTCTGTCCTGCGGTGAGGGGCATGCGGTTGAGCACCCAGTCGAGATAGAAGATGTGGCAAAGGTAGATGTCGAGCGAGCACTCGCTGATGAGCGTCACGACGCGCGCGACGGCGCGGGGGGCGTGCCGGACGTACTGGCCGAGGACGAACCACATGCAGATGACGACCATGCTGTTGGCGGTGAGGTCGTCGACGAGGACTTGGGGGTAGTTCCACTTCCATGCCTTCTGGAAGAAGAGGAGCGAGCAGGCCATGGATAACGCGCAGAGGGTGAAGAAGGCGTACTGCTCCCAGCGGCCGCGGCTACGCATGGGCCAGCGGTTGAAGTAGTGTCCGGCCACCATGAATCCGAGGTAGCCGTAGAAGGGGGCGAGGAACGAGTCGTTGAAGGTGCGCACGAAGGTGAACTTCTCGACGATGGGGAGGAAACCGGCCATGAGCCAGAAGAAGAGGAAGTATTCGTGCTGACGTTTGTTGGCGCGTTCAATCCATGGGGAGATGATGGGGGCGAAGAGGTAGAGGCCGATGAGGGCGTAGACGAACCATCCCACCTTGAACGTCGGCGTAATGATAATCCACTGCAGCGGGCGCGGGCCGTCCGTGGGCCCTCCGGCGAAGGTGAGCAGCGCCCAGTAGGCCACGGACCATATCAGGAACGCGGGCATGAAGGAGAGCAGGCGGCGGCGGAGGAACGGCCCGGTTTTGCCCACGGGGAAGATGAGCGCGCCGCTGGTCATGAAGAAGAGCGAGGCGCTGCCCACGAACATCGAGGTGTAATAATAGGCCTTGCCGGGGATGTTCAGAACCAGGGCGTGCGTCGCCACTATGGCCAGGATGGCCACAGCGCGGATGAAGTCTATGTAGAAGATGCGTTGCCGGGGCATGGGTGGGTGGAGTGGGGATGGGCGTTAGCTCTTCGGGTTTCCTTTCTTGGAGCGGTCGGAGGGCCTTTTCTTGCGGTCGTCGTCATACTGGGCGAGGGCGTCCTGATGGGCCTTGATGACCATCGAGCGCAGCTCGGGCGGCTCGAGCACGCGCAGGAGCGAGCCGTAGCTGACAATCTGGTTCACGAGCTCTTCGGAGAGGAGCATGTTGTAGTAGAACGATGAGAAGCCGTCGTGGACCTCCTCGTGCTGGGAGGGGTGCAGCGGCAGGTCGCGCAGGTAGGGGGCGAATTTGCTGTCGGCGCGGAGCACGACATGGCGGGGCTCGCCGCGCGGCACCACGATGCCGAAGGCGTCGCGGAAATACTCCTGCGGGGTGATGGCCTTCTCCGGGTCATACTCGCGGTCGGTGACCGTGAGATTGCTCATGCGGTCGAGGGCGTAGGTCTTCATCTGGTTCTCGGCCACGTTGAGGCCGAAGACATACCAGCGCTGATGGAAGACGCGCAGGAAGTATGTCTCCACGACGACGCCGCGGTTGGGGCGCGAGCTGGTGTATCGCTTGTAGTCGAAGCGGAGGGCGCGGTGTTGGCGTAGGGCGTCGATGGCGGTGCCCAGGTTCTGGCGCGCGGGGACGTCTTCGAGGACGATGCGCTCGGCCACGTCGGCGGCGTTGGTGAGCGTGTCGGCCAGGGCGCGGGCGTTGAGCATCCAGTTGCTGACCGAGCCGCTCTGGGCGCTGTCGTTGGCGATGTAGTATTCGTAGGTCGCCGGGTCAACCTCGATGCGTATGTTGAAGATCGACTCGATGGCCTCGCGATAGTTCAGCAGAGTGCGTCGGCAGAGGGGCGAGCCGTTGTTGAGCTTGCTGACGCGCCATAGGCTGTCGAGCTCGCGGCGCGTGATGCGTCCGCGCGAACGGACGGCCTCCACCAGCCAGATGTATCTGTTGAACAGGTCTTTAGACATTGGCGACCTCCTTGGCTTGGGCGGCGTCCGCGGCGGCGGGGAGCGGTTTCTTGCCCACGGAGAGCAGGAAGAGTCCGGCCACGGTGTAGGCGGCGTTGATGAGCAGCAGTTCGAAGGATGTCTCGTAGCCCACGAAGGTGTGGAGCGCCCACTGCGTCACCCACGACAGGACGGGGGCGAGGATGCAGACGACGGGCACGAGGCGGTCGCGGACGGGACGGCGGTTGAACATGCCGTAGACGAACAGGCCGAGGATGGGGCCGTAGGTGTAGGAGGCCAGGGTGTAGACGGCCGAGATGGCGTCCTCCTCGCTGAGGTAGTAGAAGACGATGATGACGGCGCCCATGGCCACGGACATCATGAGGTGTACGAGCTTGCGCGTGCGCGTCAGCTTGCGGTCGTCCTGCTTCTTGTGTGCGCCGAGGATGTCGACGGTGAAGGAGGTGGTGAGCGAGGTCAGGGCCGAGCCGGCGGCGGAGTAGGCGGCGGCGATGAGGCCCAGGACGAAGAGTATGCCGACGATGACGGGGATGTCGGAGTGGGTGGCCACCATGCCGAAGAGCTCGTCGGTCTTGCGCGGCATCGCCAGGCCCTTGTTCTGGACGAAAATCATGAGCAGCGTGCCCAGGAGCAGGAAGGCGGCGATGACGAAGAACTGGACTATTCCGCTGACAATCATGTTCTTCTGGCTCTGACGGTGGTCCTTGCAGGCCAGGTTGCGCTGCATCATGTCCTGGTCGAGGCCGTTGGTGGCGATGGCCATGAAGACGCCGGCCAGGAACTGCTTCCAGAAGAAGGTGCCCTCCATGGGATTGTCGAAGAAGAACATGCGCGAGGAGGGGTGGGAGGAGATGGCCTTGACCGTGTCGGTGAAGCCGTATCCGAGGTTCTGGGCGATGAAGTAGATGCAGAGTATCACGCTCATAATCAGGCAGAAGCTCTTGAGCGTGTCGGTCCAGATCAGCGTTTTCACGCCGCCCTGGAGGGTGTAGAGCCAGATGAGGGCGATGGTGACGATGACGTTGAACTCAAAGGGAATGTGCAGCGGGCTGAACACCAGCAGCTGGAGCACGGCGCAGACCACGAAGAAGCGCACCGACGCGCCCAGGATTTTGCTGATGAAGAAGAACCAAGCGCCGGTGTGGTAGGTCTGCTTGCCGAAGCGTCCCTCCAGGTAGCCGTAGATGCTGATGAGGTTGCGCTTGTAGAACATGGGCACGAGCACGAAGGCGATGGCGAAATAGCCCACGATGAAGCCCAGCACCATCTGCAGGTAGGCGTAGCCCTTGCCCACGACCATGCCGGGCACGGAGATGAAGGTGACGCCCGAGATGGTGGCGCCGATCATGGCGAAGGCCACCACGCCCCAGGGAGCCTGGCGGTTGCCGGTGAAGAATGTGGCGTTGTCTGACCCGCGCGAGGCCATCCAACTGATGAACATGAGCAGCGCAAAGTAGGCTACGATGGTGATTATGACGATAGTAGGTGTCATCGGGTTGGAGGTTTTAAGGTGATGGGGAAGTTATTCGGCGTAGAGGAGATAGGGGCGGCGCTGCTTGCGGAATTTCTCGACGTCGGCGGCCCAGGTGGCCTTGATTTCGGCCGGCGTGGCGCCGTTCTCGACCATGGCGCGGATGTCGCCGCGGCCGATGAGCAGCTCGAAGAAGTTGCGGAAGAATGTGGGGTGATGCTTTTTCATGCCCGGGTCGCGGTAGGCGTCGATGAGATAGGTGAGGTCGACGCCGCGCGCGATGGCCTCCTCGTCGGAGATGGAGCGCAGGTCAACGCCGTGGCAGAGCTTGTCGAGCTGCGGCGGATTCTTGGCGCCGGCGACGCTGCGGGGCGTGAACTCGAAGCTGCGACCAGTCATGTCCGGGTGGCCGTAGCAGAGGAAGGGAATGTCCGTGCCGCGGCCCAGGCTCACCGGCGTGGCCTCAAAGTAACACGTTGCGGGATAGAGGTATATGGCCTTCATGTCGCGCAGATTCGGCGACGGGGCGATGGGCAGGCGGTAGCGCGTCTGATGGGTGTAGCCCGTGCAGGGAACCACCTTCAGGTCAACCTTCTTGCCGTCCGTGAGCCAGCCCTCGCCGTTGGCCATCAGCGCCAGCTCGGCCAGCGTCATGCCGTGCACAACGGGGATGGGCAGACGGCCCACGCCGCTCTTGTATTTCATGTCGAGGATGGGGCCGTCGACATACATGCCGTTGGGGTTCGGACGGTCGAGCACCACCACCTGCTTGCCGTGGGCGGCCGCGGCGTTCATCAGGTCAATCATGGTGCAGTAGTAGGTGTAGTAGCGCAGGCCAACGTCCTGAATGTCAACCACAATCACGTCGAGCGCGTTCATGTCCTCGGGCGAGGGGCCGCGCTTCTTGCCGTTGTAGAGCGAGGCGATGCGGATGCCCGTCACCGGGTCTTTCGACGAGCTGACGTGCTCGCCGGCGTCGGCCGTGCCGCGGAAACCGTGCTCGGGCGAGAAAATCATGGCCACGTTCACGCCGTTGTCGAGCATGAGGTCGAGCGTGTGCTTCTTGCCCACCATGCCCGTGTGGTTCGAGAACAGGGCCACGCGCTTGCCCTTCAGCAGCGGCAGGTATTGGTCGAGACGTGCGGCGCCGACCGTGACGGAGTCTTCGGCGCAGCAGACGGCGGAGTCGGCGGCGGGGACAGAGTGGGTGCAGACAGCGTCGCCGTGATTATGGCCGTGGCGGTGAGCGCCGTTGCAGCCGTGGCATTGTGCGCCGGCCGTCATGGCGGTCGCCATCATCAGCAGCGGCAGGAGAAAACGGAATTTCATATCAGGTAAATAATGACTGGTTACTTGGTTGATTTACAGCGCGCTGCGAGGCTCCGGCGAGGGGCGTGCGGCGCACAAGGATGCTATTCAGCGCCCCGGCGGGAGAGGCAGGCGCACACGGGCGCCTCCGGGCGCGTAGACCGGCACACAAAGATAAGAAAAAAAGGCCCTGCGGGCCGTTAAAAACTGTATATAATTGTAAACGAACAATAAAAACGCGCTTTTATTTTGCCATGTCAGAAAAGTTGCGTAATTTTGCATCGCAAAAAGGCCCACGAGGCGTCATCAGTCCGACAGCAGCGGCTGCGGCAGACGCGCGACACCGAGCCTTTCGGCGCAAACATCGCGGGGTATTAGCTCATCTGGTAGAGCGCAACACTGGCAGTGTTGAGGTAAGCGGTTCGAGTCCGCTATACTCCACCAACGGCAGATTTGGAAGCGATTCCGACTCTGCTTTTCTTTTATCCTCCCCGCAACCCTCTGTAAACCTGCGAAATATTTCAAGTGCAGGGTTGACAGAATCGGTTCGATAATCCTCAGAATCTTTGTCGTAGAAAATCCCGTCAGGGTACACGAGATTCTGTATTTTCTGCCGCTCCCTAAAATTACCGTTGCGCCATAAATCACCTAATTTTGAGGTGGTTGCAATTACCTTGTTGATGAATTTTTGTTGGTTCGATAGATTTTCAGAGGCTTCATCAAGCAATGCTTTGTTTTCGGCCTCTTGACCTCTTAGTTTATTGATTGTGGCATTGTAAACATCTTCAGATATATCGCCCACTCCAAATCGAATCTGAGCTTTCTCTATTAGATTACCTATTTCAACTTTCCGTTTCAGTAAACGCGATTTCGACTCTGCCTTAAAAGTATTGTACTCGGCAAACACTTTTTCCAATACCTTACAAAGGATTGGGGAAAATTCTCTGGGAATCCTGAATTTATCAAGCATTTCGGCATAATCGGTATGTAGCTGAATTGCACTTGCATTTACGCCACATCCCTTAGTGTTGCACTTATAGTAATAATATTCATGTTCCTCTCCTTTTTTATTGCGCTTAATGCGTGAATAGCCCGTGAGATAATTCCCACACTTTGAGCAACGCACATGACGTTTAAGAGGTGTCGATTCGGTTATTTCCGCAACTTCATAACCACATCGAGTGATACCATTGGCCTTATTCCAAGTAGCTTCATCAATTAGGATTTCTTGCTTATCATTGAAAGGGATTTCTTCTCCTTCGTCTAATAACGGGCTTGTGATATAACCACAATACAATCTATTATGGAGAATGTCATTTAGCGTTTTGCGGTTCACTACAAGCCCCAAATCTTTTAATCTTTCTACAATTTCAACATCACCGATATGCTCATTGGCTTTCCAAATGAAAGCGTTTCGCAATATCTCCCCTTTATCATTTACAGTCAATATATGGTCTTTCCCTTCCATGTGTTTATCATACCCTAATGGTGGACGGCTATACCATTGTCCCTTTCTTAAACATTCAGTCATGCCAGCAACACACTTGTCTCGGCGCAGACTATTTTCAAACTGCGAAAATAGGAAGAAAATATTCTCCATAAATTCGCCAGCAGCACTGTCGGGATCGGTTTTCTGTGTTGCGCTAATTACATAAATGCCCTTGGATTTTAAGAAAGCCTTTGTTACTATTGCCTCATTACCAGCACGGCTGAAGCGGTCAAACGAATGGACAAGAATCATATTGATTTCCCTATCCTTTGCGACTTCTTGTATCATCTTCTTATATCCATCACCCTCTGTCTTTGCGCTTTCGTATTTGCCACCGAATGCCTTTTTGATTATGATATTGTTTTTCGCGGCATATTCTCGACAAATCTTATCTTGAAATTCAAGACCGCAACCATGTTTTTCTTGGTCAACAGATGAAACTCGAGTCCATAATGCCGCAACCTTTCGCTCTAACTTGCTATATTCTATTACTTTTCCCTTTTTATGTTTTTTCTTTGCCACGGTTTTATTTGTTTTCTGATGAATAAATCATTGTACCAATCACATAAAAGAACTCCAAAATAGTCTGTTGGTCGTTCTTGTCGATGTTCATTCCGTTAAACAGTTTTCCATACTCGTTCAATTCTATATCTGTGAACATTCGTTTTGATATATCTTCCACTCAACGGTGGTTATTTGCTTTTAAGCCTCCTATGCGTTATGTCGGGCGCATAGGTCTTCTGGGCGGCGGGATATGCTTAGAACCCCTAACTTCTGATATTTACATTCTACATATTTGCTTGATATTTAAGAGTTAATAATATTCATTCCAAACATACTCCCACGATTTCATAGTGCAAAATCCGATTTAGCCAATATTTGTTAATGCAGATAGTTTTCTGAGAGTGTTGACCGAGGTGTGAGTGATTTTGGAGATGTTGCGGAGAGAGTAGCCCTTCTTTAACAGTCGGATTTCCTCAGCATATTCTTCTTTCATCTGCTCGGATGTCTTGCGATAGCCAGTCTTGCGACCTACAACACCGCCGTTGTTTCGATAGTTATTGTAACCGCTTTCCATACGACTGCGGATGAGGCTTCTTTCCATACCGTTGAACTGAGCCAAGATGCCAAGAACAAGAGTAGCTATCGGATTGATTTTGCCATTCGGGAGTAAGGTTTCAAGGCCGTTCTGATG
>SFOH01000072.1 GCA_004552485.1 Bacteroidales bacterium
TCTGCGCCACCGCAGCGACGGCGCCGCACAGCACGGCAAAGAGTATGAGCACTATCTTTTTCATCAGGATGTCCGGTTCTTTTCTGCAAAGTTAATAACATATTTTTCAATGTGCAAACCTCGGGCGCGCTTTTGTCGGTGGTGCGACACCGCCAGCTTGCCCAAGTCACTTCACTTCATTGCCCTTGCGGTCAATGTAAAAACTGCGGCCATTGAGTTCCACCTTGGCCTTGCCATTCTTAAAGCCATAGACACCATTGTTGTCAAACACATAATCATATCTTGCGGGGATGACAAGGGTGCCGCTCTTGTCAATAAAACCCCATTTGCCATTGATTTTCACCCCGACCAGGCCTTCGCTGAAAGACCAGGTATTATCATATCTTGCGGGGATGACAAGGGTGCCGCTCTTGTCAATAAAGCCCCTTTTGTAATTGATTTCCACCAAGGCCAGGCCTTCGCTGAAAGACCAGGCATCATAATATCTTGCGGGGATGACCATGTTGCCGCTCTTGTCAATAAAACCCCATTTGCCATTGATTTCCACCGAGGCCAGGCCCTCGCTGAAATTCCCGGCCCTATCATATCTTGCGGGGATGACAATGGTGCCGTTGTGCTTGAAGCCGCGTTTGCCGGTTGAGGAGTCTTTAAACCAAACATACTCATTGGTGAGGGCGATGTCGTCGGCGTAGGGGTCGGAGGGCTTGGCGGTGAGGGAGCCGGTGAGGGTGGCGGGGGTGGATTCGGTGACGTTGGCAGTGAGGGTGGCGGTGGTGTAGCCGGGGGCGGAGATTTCCACGCGGTGAGTGCCGACAAGGAGGTCACGGATGACGTTGGGGGTGACACCGGCTTCACGGCCGTCGATGGTGATGGTGGCGTCAACGGGTTTGTAGTTGACGTTGAGGGAACCGGTGATGGGCGTGAGGGCGGGGATGGTGAGCCGCTGATTCTGGCCCTCGGCGAGAGTCACCTTCTGCGAATGGGTGCGGTGGCCGTTGAGGCGACCTTCTACAACGTATGTGTCGGCCATCAGCTCGCCGCTCCAGCTGTCGGTGCCTTTGCGCGTGTCGTTGATGAAAATCTCCGTGCCGGGAGTGGTGGCGCTGACGGTGAGGGTGGGCTTGGTGGAAACGAGCGTGATGGTGCGCGACTCGCGTTTGCCGTCCATTGTCACCGTCCCTTCCTGGCGTGCAAAACCCACAGCATCAACGCTATATGTGTGCGGGCCGTCGGCCAACGACACCGTCACCGTGCCGTCCTCAACATTCTTTGGCATGCCGTCCACCTTAACAAATACATTGGCATTAGCGGGCTGCACCTTCAGCACCAGGTAATTCTCCACCGGTCTCCCGGCCTGACCACCGCCGGGCTGCGGCGCCTCGATAGTGAGCATATAGGTGACGCCGCCCTGCAGCGGCTCAGGGAAGTCGTACATGAAGGCCAGGAACGAGTCGGCGGAGATGCGCACCATCTTCGTGCCGGAGGTGAGGTATACCCAATACTCGCTGCCGCGCTTCTGCACATCGCCCATCACATTGCCCTGAAAGGTGACATTCGGCGCCACCACCGACACCTTCATAGGTGCCGGCTCGAAGCTTTCGACCTCGGCCTTCTGCGCGGCGGCGCTCACTGCGCCGGCCACCGCCAACACTATCAACAGGAATATCTTTTTCATAGCTTTCATAAATTATCTAAGGTGTGGGGATTATTTGATTTCTTTGCCGGAGCGGTTGATGTAGAAGGAGCGGCCGAGGAGTTCGACGTGCGCTTTGCCGTTTTCGAAGGAGTAGGCGTAGCTGTAGACCGCAGGGATGACCAGTTTGCCCGTGCCGTCGACATAGCCCCATTTGCCGTTGAGGCACACGGCGGCCAGGCCCTCGCTGAATTCGCGCGAGTCATCGAATTTGGCGGGGATGACCATGGTGTCGTTGGCGTTGATTTTGCCCCACTTGCCGTTGAGTTTGACGGACGCCAGGCCGTTGGAGAAGGAGAAGGCATGGTCGTATTTGGCGGGGATGACGATTTTGCCGTTGCATTTGTAGCCGTATTTTTTGGTGGCAGGGTCCTCGAAGGGCTCGTACTTGGCGGGGTCGGCGTTGGTTGCGGACGTCGACGAGGCGGGCTTGGCGTTGCCGCCGATTTCGTTGCCGTTGCGGTCGATGAAGAACTCGCGGCCGTTGAGTTTCACGCGGGCTTTGCCGTCGGTGAATGCCCAGGCATCATCGTATATGGCGGGAATGACGAGTTTTCCGGAGGGGTCAATAAATCCCCACTTATCGTTCACTTTCAGATATGCCAGACCTTCGCAGAACCGGAAGGCATATTTGAACTGAGGGGAGATGACCCAGTTGCCTTTGAGGTCGATGGCGCCCCATTTGCCGTCCTGTTTCACGGCTGCGAGGCCGTCGCCGAACTTCCAGCCGCCATCGTATATGGGCTCGAGCACCCACTTGCCGTCCTTGTCGATAAAGCCCCATTTGCCTTTGTATTCCACGGCGGCGAGGCCGTCGTAGAAGCCGTTGGTGGCGGTGTATTGGGCGGGAATGACCACTTTGCCGTTGTGTTTAAAACCGAATTTTCCGGTTGAGGAGTCTTTAAACCACTCATACTCTGTGGTGAGGGCGATGTCGGCGGCGTAGGCACGCGAGGGGCCTATCGTGGTCGGGGCGGCCGGGGCGGAGGAACCAATCTCGTTGCCGTTGCGGTCGACGTTGAACATGCGGCCGTTGAGAGTCACCCGGCATTTTCCGTCCTTGAACTCGCTCGTGCTTTCGTAGATGGCGGGGATGACAACGTTGCCGCGCTTGTCGATTTTGCCCCATTTGCCGTTGATTTCAACGCCGGCCAGGCCTTCGCTGAAGTTGCCGGCGCCGGAGTATTTGGCGGGTATGGCGAAGTTGCCGTCCTTGTCGACGTAGCCCCACTTGCCGCCGTATTCCACCAGCGCGAGGCCGTCGGAGAAGGGGAAGGCGCTGTCGAATTTGGCGGGGATGACGACGTTGCCGTTGAGCTTGTAGCCGTATTTTTTGGATATGGTGTTATTGTAGACCTGATACTGTTTTGTGAGCTCGACGTCAGCGGCGTACGGATCGGAGACGGACGAAGCCGGTGAGGGTGCGGGCGTCTGAACCATGGGCTTTGCGGCGGCCTGAGAGAGGGCGCCGGTGAGGGTGACGGGGGCCGATTCGGAGATGGAGACCGTGCGCGTGACGGGCGTGTAGCCGGGCGCGGAGATGGTGACATAGTGGGTGCCGGCGGTGAGGTCGGTGAAGACGTTGGGGGTGACGCCCACGTCCTTGCCGTCGATGGCGATGGTGGCGTCCACGGGCGTGTACTCCACGTTGAGCGTGCCGGTGAGGTGCTCGAGGGCCGGAATGGTCACCGACTCGTCCTGGCTCTCGGCGAGGGTGACCGAGCGGGAGTAGGGGCGGTAGCCGTTGAGACGGCCTTCCACCACGTATGTGTCGGGCAGCAGCTGGCCGCTCCAGCGGTCGACGCCCTTGCGCGAGTCGTTGACGTAGATTTCCGTGCCGGGAGTGGCGGCCGTGACCGTGAGGGTGGAGATGGTGGATACGAGCACGACGCTCTGCGTGAGACGTTGGCCGGCCATAAGCACCGAACCCTCCTGCGGAGCATAGCCGGAGGCTTCGACGCGGTAGGTGTGCGTGCCGCGGTCGAGACGCACCGTGGCCACGCCGGCCGTCACGGAGCGCTCCTTGCCGTCGACGGTGACACGCGCCGTGGCGGGTTTGACCTTGAGCACCAGATAGTTGGCGACCTCGGCCTTAGGCGTGCCGCCCGGCTGCGGCGCTATCATCGTCAGCTCGTAGGTGACGCCGCCGCGCAGCGGTTCCGGGAAGAAGAACATATAGGGCAAGAACGAGCGCGAGAGAATCTGCACCTGCTTGGTGCCCTGGGTCAGGTATACCCAGTATTCGCCCGGCTTTTCGACGGGTTCGCCGATGAGATTGCCCTGGAAGGCCACGCCGTCGGCGATGACGCGCACCTTGACCACGGCGCACTTCTCGCCGTGCAGGTCCTTGCGCGCATACTTCTGCGCCGTCAAGTCCATAGGCGCGACCTCGAAACTCTCGACCTCGGCCTTCTGCGCCCACGCACCCAGCGCGCCCGCCACCGCCAACACTATTATAAGGAATATCTTTTTCATCGTTATTCGTTTACACATTAATTACTGCACCTCATTCCCGTTCCGGTCAATATAGAACTCGCGGCCGTTGAGCTTCACCTTGGCTTTTCCGTTTTCGAACTGGTAGGCACTATCATATTTTATGGGGATGACTATGGCGCCGGACTTGTCGATGTAGCCCCATTTGCCGTCGATTTTTACTTTGGACCGGCCTTCGGTGAAGGACGCGGCAAAATCATATTTGGCAGGGATAACGACCTTGTCGAACTTGTCAATAAAGCCCCATTTATCCTTGATTTTTACCTGAGCTATACCGCCGTCGAATTGCCACGCATCAGTGTATTTGGCGGGGATAACCATGGTGCCGTTTTTGTCAATATAGCCGTATTTGCCATTTGTTCTCACCAGAGCCAACCCTTCGCTAAACTCTCTTGCTTTGTCATATTTTGAATAGCCCAAACCCTTATCCCAAAGATCATATATTGCGGGTATGACCACCTTGTCGTTGTATTTATAGCCGCATTTATCGGCTTCTTTGAAAAGCTTATACTGGCTGGTGAGGGCGATGTCGGCGTCGTAGGGGTCGGCGTCAGCGGCCGGGGTGAGTGACGTCTCGGCGGGTGTGTTAGCATCCACTTCGTTGCCGTGGCGGTCAATGTAGAATTTGCGTTTCTTGAGGCTCACTTCTGCTGTTCCATTGGAGAAGGAACGAGCATCATCATATATCGCAGGAATAACCAAGGCCCCGGTCTTGTCAATAAAGCCATATTTGCCTTTGATTTTAACCTTAGCCAAGCCTTCCTTGAATTGAGAGGCTTGATTGTATATTGCAGGAATGACCATGCTGCCCGTCTTATCTAAAAATCCCCATTTGCCTTTGGTTGTCATCGCAGCAACCAAGCCTTCACTGAACCGCAGTTCTGTATAATGATTTGTTGCAGGGATGACTATAGTGCCGTTTAGTTTAAAGCCATGTTCATGTGTTACGGGGTTAAAATAATGCTCGTACTTGTCGGTGAGGGCGATATCGTCAAGAGTAGGTATGGAGTAGTTGGAGGAGGGGGCCGCTGTTAGAGCGGGCATCGTGACGGGGGCGGGGGCGAGGGAGCCGGTGAGGGTGGAGGGGGCGGATTCGGAGATGGTGATGGTGTGGGTGGCGGGGGTGTAGCCGGGGGCGGCGATGGTGACGGTGTGGGTGCCGACGGCGAGGTCGTTGAAGACGTTGGGGGTGACGCCGGAGGCGCGGCCGTCGATGGTGATGGTGGCGTCAACGGGTTTGTAAGTGACTGAGAGTGAGCCGGTGATGGCCTCGAGGGCGGGAATGGTGACTGTGCGGTTCTGGCCTTCGGCGAGGGTGACTTTCTGCGTGTTGGTGCGATGGCCGGTGAGGCGGCCTTCGACGATGTAATCGCCCGGGACAAGTTCGCCGTTCCACGAGCCGGCACCGCGGCGCACGTCGTTGACGTAGATCTCCGTGGCATCGGCGGCGGCAGTGACCGTGAGCGTCGGCTTGTTGGAGACGAGGGCGACGGTGCGGGCCACGCGTTCGCCGGCCATGGTGACCGAACCGCTGACGGGGGCGTAACCGATGGCTTCGGCACGGTAGGTGTGGGGTCCGTCGGCGAGGGGTACGCTCACGATGCCGTCTTCGACCGGGCGCTCTGTGCCGTCGACATAGACATGTGCGTTAGCCGGCGACACTTTCAGCACCAGGAAGTTCTCCTTGCGGCGCTGCGGCTGTGGGGCCTGCGGCGTATGGATGGTGAGAACGTAGGTGGAGCCGCCCCGGAGCGGTTCCGGGAAGTTGTATCTAAAAGGCAGGAAGGTTTCGGAGCTGATTTGCAGCATCTTGGTGTTGCCGGGCATGTATACCCAGTATTCGCTGCCGTCTTTCTTGACATCGCCCATGACGCTGCCGCGGAACGAGACGTCCGAGCCCAGGACGCGCACCTTGACGAGCGCGCACTTCTCGCCGTGCAGGTCGAGACGCTGCATGGTCCTTGCGCTCACGTCGATCGGGTCGAGGGCGAATTCGACCTGCGGCTCCTGCGCCCGCACGCCCGGCGCGGAGGCAATGGCGAGGATTATGATGAGGAAAAGTTTTTTCATGAAGGAGTGTGGAGTGGTTTTATTCTGCAAAGGTAATAACTTATTTGTCAGTGTGCAAGCCGACGCGAGGTTTCTTGACCAACCTGCTGAATTTTCTGACGAATCGGCGGGGATGCGAGCCCCCCCCCCGGTTTTAGTTAATTTTGGTTAAGGTGTCGGCGGCGATGTAACATTTGGCGGGAGATGTGCGTCTAACAGATGTGACAATTAAACAATAACACTGCTAAAGGAACAACGACAAGCGCGGTTTCCGGGCGTGCTTTTTCTGAGGTAAAAAAAGATTTTCTAAGGCATGGCCCGAATGTTTCCTTTGGCGCAACACTCTAACTCTCAATCTCTAAACCCGCAATGAAGAAAAGAATTATGGCGGCCGCCCTGGCGGCTGTGATGGCCGTGACGGCCCTGGCGCAGGACTTCGGCGTGCGCCTGAAAGCTTCGGACAACGACGGCGAGCCGGAAATCTACGCCACCTGCCGCCTGTTCACGGCCGCCGACTCGCTCCACGCCTTCAAGGCCGGCCTCACCGACTCGCTCGGCGTGTTCAGCGCGCCGCTGCCCGCCGCCGGCAGGTATATCCTCACCCTCGAACCCGCCGGCACGTCGAAGGCCGTGCGCAAGTCGTTCACAGTCAGCGCCGACGAGCCTGTCGCCAACCTCGGCGACGTGATCGTGGGCGGCATGGAGGAGGCGCTCAAGGAGGTGACGGTCACCGCCCAGCGACCGCTCGTGCAGAAGAAGATAGACCGCATCGGCTATGACGTTCAGGCCGACCCGGACTCACGCACGGTCACCCTCCAGGATATGATGCGCCGCGTGCCCCTCGTGGCCGTCGACGCCGAGGGCAACATCACGGTGCGCGGCTCGTCGAACTTCAAAATCTACCGCAACGGCAAGCCCAGCACCTCGCTCACCAACAACGCCAAGGAGATTCTCGCCGCCATCCCCGCCTCAATGATTAAGAGCATCGAGGTCATCACCGAGCCGGGCGCGCGCTATGACGCCGAGGGCATCGGCGCCATCCTCAACATCATCACCGTCGACAACTCCACCATCAACGGCGTGACGGGCACGGCCTCAGTGCGCATGGACACGCGTTCGTTCACGCCCTCGCCAAACCTCTACATCACCAGCCAGATCGACAAGGTCACCTTCTCGGTCTACGGCGGCCTGCACGCCAACCCCGCCCGCGGCAACAAGTCGACCTCCACCACAGACATCCTCTATGCCGACGGCCGCCGCATGCACACGTCCGGCCTCTCCACCAGCGAGGGCATCTTCACATGGTTCGGCGGCGAGGCATCGTGGGACATCAACAAGCACAACATGATTGCCGCCGAATTCAACGGCTATTATTACACGGGCAAGCCCCGCGCCAATGCCATGCTCAACTCGCTGACCGCCGCCGACGGCTCGGTCATCTCCTCCTACACCTCTACGACTATGCCCCTGCGCAGCCACAACACCGACTTCAGCGGCACACTCAGCTATGAGCACACAACCGCCAACGCCGGCGAGGCCCTGACCGCCTCCTACCTCGTGTCCACAACGGACAGCCGCTCGCGCGCCGGCCAGGTCTACACCGACGTCGTCGGCACGCTCTTCCCCTACACCTCCGACTACTCCCTCTCCAAGTCAAACTTCATCGAGCACACCTTCCAGCTGGACTGGAAGCGCCCCTTCGCCGGCATCCACACCCTCGAGACCGGCGCAAAATACATCATGCGCCGCAATCGCTCGAAGGCCGACCACGAGTATGAAGGCTGGGAGAACACCCACACCGACTTCCGCCACCTCACCGACGTCGGCGCCGTCTACGCCCAGTACACCGCCGCCATCCGCAACCTCACCCTCCGCGCCGGCCTCCGCTACGAGCTCTCGCGCCTGAAAGCCGAGTACCCCGACGGCTCGCAGTCGCCCTTCTCCAAGACCCTCTCCGACCTCGTGCCCTCCGCCTCGCTCATGTGGCAGATCAACCAGGTTCACTCGCTCACCGCCAACTACGCCGCACGCATCAACCGCCCCGGCATCGAATACCTCAACCCCGAGCGCACATACTCCCCCACGACCCTCTCCTACGGCAACCCCGACCTGAGCAGCGCCTTCGCCAACTCGCTCAAACTCCAGTATGCCTTCATGAAGATGAAGCTCATGTTCAACGTCTCGGCCAGCTATAGCTTCAACAACGACAACATCGCCGGCGTGCAGTTCGTCAATCCCGAGGGCCTGCGCGTGTCCACCTACGACAACATCGGCCACGAGCGCGTCCTCTCCCTGGGCGGCTTCGTCCAGTGGCGCGCCACCGACAAAACCGCCGTAATGGCCAACGTCACCGTCGACCGCACCTCCTACCGCCAGAACGGCATGCGCCTGGCCAAGTGGGGCCCCCAGATCTTTATGCGCGTGAGCCAGGAGCTGCCCTGGAAGCTGAGCCTGTCGGGCATGTTCATGTTCATGGGCACACGCGTCAACGACGTCTACTCCTACATGGAGGCCAAGCCCTACGAGCGCTTCGGCTGCATGTTCGACCTGCGCCGCTCCTTCCTCAAAGAGAACCGCCTCACCGTCTCCATCGGCGTCGCCAACCCCATCGGCCGCAAAAACCGCACCTTCCGCACCTACACCGTCAACGGCGACTTCACCGGCCAGAGCGCCTTCACCATCCACAACCTGCGCATGGCCACGCTCAGCATCAGCTACCGCTTCGGCTCGCTGAAAGCATCGGTCAAGAAGACGAGCGCCAACCTTGGCAACGACGACCTCATGGGGCGCGGCTCATCGCGCGAGCAAGGCTCCACCGCCACCCAGTCCACCACCGGCGGCATGTAACCTGTCCCGACAGCAAGTAAGCCACATACGTCAAGGCAGCGCTCCCCTTCGGGACCGCTGCCTTAACTCTCTGTCTCTGCCTGTTCACTCCACCTTATTGCCATCGAGGTCAATGTAGTGAGAGCCGGAGTAGTACTCTGCTTGCACACTGGCGACGCCGTTTTTGAATTTGCTGGCGCCATAGTATATGGCGGGAATCACCAGCTTGCCGGATGTGTCGATATAACCCTTTTTCCCGTTGATTTCCACGCGAGCACGTCCTTCGCTGAAATCATCGCAATCTTCATATTGCATCGGAATCACCAACTTGCCGGTCTTGTCAATATAACCCCATTTCCCTTCGAGGACCACACTGCCCCGGATGTAGTGTGTATCTTTCACCCCGGCCAGGTCTTCATGAAAATCCAATACACTATTGTAGTCGGTGGTGATAACCTGGTTGCCGGCCTTGTCTATAAAGCCCCATTTGCCATCAATCAATACTTTAGCCAGCCCTTCGCTGAAATTCCCTGCCGAAACATATTTGGCCGGAATGACCAATGTGCCGTTTTTGTCAATGAAGCCGTATTTATTTTTGACTTTCACCATGGCCAGGCCTTCGCTGAATTTCTCGGCGCTCTTATATTTGGCCGAAATGACGAGAGTGCCGCTCTTGTCAATAAAGCCCCATTTGCCATTGATTTTCACTGAGGCCAGGCCTTCGCTGAATTCGCGCGAGTCATCGAATTTGGCGGGGATGACAATGGTGTCGGTTTTGTCAATAAAGCCCCTTTTGCCATTGATTTTCACACAGGCCAGGCCTTCGCTGAAAGGCCAGGCATCATCATATCTTGCGGGGATGACAATGGTGCCGTTGTGCTTGAAGCCGTATTTGCCGGTTGAGGAGTCTGTAAACAGCTCATACTCTTTGGTGAGGGCGATGTCGTCGGCGTAGGGGTCGGTGGGCTT
>SFOH01000023.1 GCA_004552485.1 Bacteroidales bacterium
CTTGCGGCGCAAACCCGCCCCGCGCCCCTTTTCGACGCAACCGCGAGCCGCAGGCTCGCGGCACGGTAAGCTCCGCGAAAGGCCAGCGAAGGAGGCCGGCGCGCGAGAGCGGCGAGGACGAAAAGAGAGAGAGGAAAAGGAGAGAAAGGAGAGGGAAAGGAGAGAGAGGAGGAAGAGAGGCGGGCGGAGGGAGGGGAGGGGGAGAGGGGGAAGAGAGGCGGGCAGGAGAGGAGAGGGGGAGGGAGAGACGGCGCGAGGCTGCGCCGGGTGGGCGCAGCCTCGCGGGAGAGGGGGGTATGAGGGAGAGCGGAGCGTTACTTGATGTAGAGCTTGCGGGTGGTGCCGTCGGAGAGGAGGACGACGTTGAAGCCGGTCCAGGGGCGCGTCGACTTCATGCCCTGCATGTTGTAGTAGGCGACGGGGACGGCGTCGGCGGTGGGCGCGGTCGTTATGTTCTCAACGGCGGAGGGCACTTTCGGGAAGCGCACGGCGACGTCGTCGTAGGCGAAGTAGGCGGGCTGCGAGAAGCCGTAGCCGTTGTCGCTGGAGCCTTTGATGTTGAACTTGACGGAGGTTATCTCGCCGAGGGAGGAGAGGTCGAACTTGGTCCACTCTTTGACGATGTTGGCCGGGCCGTTGACGAGGAAGAACTCGGCTTCGCCTGTTTTCTCGGTGCCGTTGTAACCCATGGCGACAATCTTAACCCAGTCTTCGTCGCCGACGGCGGCGGTGAGGTCGTTGCCGTTGACGTAGCAGTTGATGGCATAGGTGGTGGGGGCAACCCACATGTGGTCGATGACGCGGGCTGTGCCGTCGGTGAAGAAGAGCGAGGGGAGGTATTCTTCGCCGAGGCCGTAGCCGGAGTTGTCGGCATAGCCGAAGTGGACGGCGAAGTTGTCGGAGCCGTCGTGGCCGTGGCCGGTCTGTGTCACTTCCTGAGTGGCGTTGGCGTCGAGGACGGTGAGCTGCGACTCATAGGTGCCGTAGGCTTCGACGTCGGAGGTGCCGTAGTTGGAGATGGCGTGGCCGTGCGACCAGTAGCACCAGGTGGGCTCGTTGTCGGAGAATCCGGGGACGCCGTTCTCGGTGCACATATAGTGGCCGAGCATGGTGTTGGAGCTGTCGAACCAGCGGTAGGCTTTGGCCTTGTCGGTGACGCCCATACCGTTGTCGCCGTAGAGGAGCGGTCCGCCGTACTGGGGCTCGTCGATGAGCGACGACCAGGTGGTTTCGCCCAGATAGTTGGGCTCGCCCTTGAAGTCTTTATCCTCGAAGGTCAGGACGCGGAGCTCGTAGTTTTTCTCGTCGGAGGCGTCCTGCTTGTTGTAGTAGGTGTCTTTGGCCTCGTCATAGAAGACTTCTTTGCCGCCGAAGACGGGATACTTTTCGGTGCCGATTGTCTGGCCGAAGGCGTTGCCGAGTTTGTAGGCAATCTCACCGGAGGCCATCTGCTCGGCGGTCACGAGGGTGTAGCCGTTGGCGATGTGGTAGTCCTTGAGGGCATAGGCGTTCTTGATGTCGTCGATGTCCTTGACGGAGTTGCCGCAGCAGGCGATGGAGGAGTTTTTGGCGCCGTCGCCAATCTCGCCCACGTTGAAGAGGTTGCTGACGTTTGCGGCACAGTCGGCAACGGAGATGTTGCCGATGACGCCGCCGTTGTAGTTGTAGCCGACGACATTACCGGCGTTGTAGCAGTTGGCGACGGTGGCGGTCTTGTGGCCCATGACGCCTACGACGCCGCCGAAGTAGCTGCCGGTGCCGGAGGCATTGATGGTGGCGAAGTTGGCGCAGGTGTCGACGTCGGCATACTGGTGGAGGTAGGCCACGATGCCGGCCGACTGGCTCTTACCGGTTACCTCGCCGCTGACGGTCACACCGGTGACGGCGGCACGGTCGGTGGCGGAGGTGCCCTTCAGGTAGCCGAAGAGGGCCTGATTGCTCGCGTTGTTATTAATATAGAGGCCGTCGATGCGGTGGCCGGCGCCGGTGAACACGCCGCCGAACTGTTTGGAGGTGCCTCCGATGGGGGTGAAGGCATAGTCGCCGAGGTCGATGTCGTTGGCGAGGACGGCCTTGGACTTGAGCTCGTCGCCCTTGCCGTTGTTGATTTTGTTGGCGAACCACCGGAGTTCGGCGGGGGTGGTGATGACGTAGGCGCCGCCTTCGTTCACGGCGGGCTCAGTGGCTGTCTTGCCGTCCCAGGCGACCTCCATCTTGACGGCGGGCACGGTGAAGTTCTGTGTGCCTTCGGCATCGTCGCCGACGGTGAAGTTGCGGCGCATGAAGCGGTAGCCGGGAGCGTAGGCGTTGACGGTGTAGACGCCGTAAGTACCGGCATATTTTCCGTCGGTGCCGGGCGTCACTTGCTTGCCGTTATACGAGACGGTGACGACGGCGTCGGGAGCGGGATAGTCGACGGTGATGTCGAACTGACGTGCGGCGTGCAGGGGGATGCGTGTCTCGGGAATGGTGCCGAAGTAGGTTTTGTGGGCGATGGCGGTGAAGTTGGCGTTGCGGCCATATCGGTAATCGATTTCGCGGTGGTTACCGATGGGGTCGCCGTAGCCGTTGACCTGGATGACGCCGTCGTTCATCAGAATCTCGGGGGTGACGGTGACGTCGGTGTTCTCGGGGATCTCGACAGTGACATTCTGAGCGGAGGGCACCGAGCCGAACGTGTACTGTCCGGCGCCGAGAATCAGAGCCGTGCCGTTGGGATTGCCGTTGTAGGTCACGTATGCCGACATATTGTAGATGCCGGCCATCTTGTTGGCGGGGTGGAAGAGTCCTGAGAACTGAATCGAAGCCTTGTCGCCGGGGATGAAGAATTTGCTGCCGGGGCGGCTGGCGTTGGTGATCTCGCGGTGGCAGGGTTTGGCGGTGAGCACCTGGTAGCAGGCGTTGCCGGCGGCGTCGGTGAGGCGCACGATCTGGCGGCCGCGTTTGAGCAGGAGGGTGTAGGAGCCGTCGGCGTTCTTGGTGACGCCTTCGCTGCCGAAGCCGGTGTATGTGGCCATGCGGTCGCCGATGGCGGGATAGGCCATGGTGACCTCAGCGGCGTTCCTGGGGGTGAAGGTGTAGGGGAAGCCCTGCTCGGTGTCGAGGTAGTAGAAGACGTCATGCTCGGCGTCGACATATTCGCCGGCACGTTTCAGAGCGCCGGTGTTGTACTTCTCGTTGATTTTCATCTCGGGCTCGACTGCGGAGGCTGTCTGGCCGACGGTCACCACGTAGGCGGCGGTGTTCTCGGGCCATATCGCGCCCCAGAATTCGCCGCCCATGTACGGGTGCTTGATGCCGGAGCTGGCTTCGTAGTAGTTGACGCCGATGGCATCGTAGGTGACCAGCACGATGACGGTGCCGGCGGCCTTGGCGGTGATGTCGGCCCAGGGCGAGCCGGCGTTCTGGGTGATGGAGATCACGGAGTCGTCGGGCTTGCCGTCCACGCCGAGGACGGTGTAGTGGAAGTCGGGCTCCATGAAGTAATTGTTGGTCTGGGTGTCGGTGATCTCCCACGAGCGGAGGCCGTGAGCCTTGAAAGTGTCGCCGACGTTGAGGCTGAGGTGGCCCTGACGGTTGATGTTCACGAAGATGTCGCCGGTCTCATAGCCGCCGTTGCTGTTCACGTCGTGATTGATTTTCTCGGGCGGGAAGGCGGCGTAGTCGCTGTCCTTGAAGGAGAGTGTCGGACGTTTGGCGAGATCTTTGTGGACGCAGAAGTATCCGGCCTGGGTGAGACCGCCGGCCTTGAAGGTGCGGTAGTTGTAGACCTGGCCCTGCGCGAGACGATAGGTCAGTTTCTTGAGGCCGCCCTCGACGGTTTCGCCCTCGGGGTCGAGCGGCTCGATCTGCCGGAAGTCCACATAGTGGTTATAGCCGACTTTCTGGCCGATCTGCATGGTGGCGTCGGCGGGGAAAGTGACCGAGTATTCCGTGCCGAGCGGAATCTCGCCGGAGGCGGTGACGCCGGCCGTGAGCGTGGCGGTCAGGAAGAGGCTCATGTAGCCCTCGGCCTTGTGGGCGTCGGAGGGGATGAGCTCCACGCGGTACGAGTCGCCGTTCAGCGCCAGGAAGGTGTAGCGGTTGGCCGTGGTGCTTTTGCCGAGGGTGATGGGATGGTTCACGCCCTCGCGGCTGCTGACTGAGGGATTGATGGTGTAGTCGCCGTTGTCGACGGTCCAGGCCTTATTGTCGACTTTGTTGGTGGCGTAGGTGGTGCAGGTCAGCACGGTGATCTGCTGCTTGGCGGAGTCGCAGACGCACACCTCGATGGTGCCGCTTGCGCCGCCCTTGTTGTTGTAGCCGGTGATGATGTAGTCGCCGGGGTCACACTCGAAGGTGTAGATGTTGTTTGTCGGGTCGCCCGTGGTGACGGAGGCGCCGGTGGCCTTCGACACCATCGTCATTGTCGGCGACGTTCTGTCCATCTTCACCGTCAGATTGTTGGCCGCTGCCGGCAGCGAGGTCAGCAGCAGCGCAATCAGCGTTAGTGATAGGAAGTTGTGTTTCATTGATTGGAAAAATTTATATAGTTATCGGTTAGTTGCGATGAATTTGCGGCCGTTCCGGATGTAGAGCTGGCCGGGGATGGGCCGGGAGATGCGTATTCCCTGGAGATTGAACATCGGGGCATTGGGGTCGGGGTCGGCCTCCATGGGGCCGGCGACGATGTCTTCCACGCCGCCGAAGTGGCCGTCGGGGGGCAGGGCCAGGAAGTGGCCGGGGTTGATGTATATCTTCCATTTGCCGACATACTTGCCCTCGGGCGTCCACTGCAGCAGGGCTCCGGCGGCGGCGAAGTTGCCGGCATCGGTGGCGTAGATGTAGCCCGTATAGGGGTTCACGTAAATGCCGTAGGGCATTTCCATCTTCTTGAGGTCTTCGAGCACGGTGCCGGGCAGCTCGTCGTAGACGCCGCTCGTGCCGTTGTACTCCATCACCTCGGCGGGGTCGATGGTGACGTAGTTGAACGTGTACTCATTAGTATAATAGGAGAAACGCGAGCCGATGGCGAGGAATTTGCCGTCGGGAGTAGGGCAGTTGTAGGTGGCTGCATATTCGAGCTTGACGAAGCAGTCGGCGTCGGCTTTGCCGTCGAGCACGGCCTGGCAGTCGAAGATGAGCGTGGCGCCCTGCACGTCGTAGTAGTCGCCGGGCGAGTTGATGCACAGGTACTGCCCCACCTGCGACATCTTGCCGTAGAGGTTGATGGTCTCGGTCTCGACGCTGCGGACGATTTTCATGGACTCGGCGTCGATGACGTCGACGGTGTGCTCGTATTCGTGAGGCTCGTTGAAGGCGTAGCCGCCGGTGTTGGCCACGAAGAGGTGGCCCTTGTAGAGGGCGATGCCTTCGGGCTCATAGCCCACCTCGACGGCCTTGATGACCTTGAAGGTCGACAGGTCGACCTTGGCTACATAGCCGCGCTCGAAGGTCTCCATCTGTCCGTTCACCAGGCACTCGTGGCCGTAGGAGGAAATGTAGACATATTTGCCGTCCGAGCAGAGCTTGCGGTTGTTGGGGACGTCCTCGGTGGCGGCCACGGCCGTGCCGTCAGGGCGGATGTACTGGATGATGTTCGACCAGTTGATGGACAGCGCGATCAGGTCGTCGTTGATCTGAATGATGTCGTTGGGCGTGTCGCCGATTTTGTAGCCGTTCTTCTCGCGGAACCACTCGTTGCTGACGATTTTTCCGTCCTCGAAATAGGAGAGGCGGCCGTTGTCCGACTGCCAGTTGCCTTCGTTGACGACGATGATTTTCTCTTGGGCGAAAGAGGAGGCGGAGGCGAGGACGAACGCCAGCGCCGCGGTTGCGAGTTTGCGGAGTGTCATATCTTTTTGGATTTGTTGCCGATGGTATAGGAAAGATTGAAGCGGAACGTGCGGCCGGGCATGGGATAGCGCGGGATGTGCTCGTACTGTACGTCGAAGAGGTCGTTGATTTCGAGCGAGGCCGTGAGCCAACGCCATGAGCCGGAGATTTTCACGTCGACATTGTCGTAGGGGGCGAGCACGTCGTCGGGGTCGGCGTACGACCACATGCGGCGCGAGACGTGCAGGTCGCTGACCGTCAGCGAATAGTTGCGCCAGGCCACGATGCCGGTGATGCCGCATGAGAATTTGGGCGAATAGCAGATGGGCATGTCGTAGGTGTCCTCGTCCTCGGGGTCGGTGCGGTTCACGTCGTGCTGGAGGGTGAACGACGTCAGCAGGGAGAACGTCCACTCGCGGGGCATGTAGCGGCCCTCGACCGTGGCGTTGAGGCCGCGGCAGTATGTCTTGCCGTAGTTCATCATCGACCACTGGTAGGTGCCTTTCAGCGGCAGGCAGACGATGCGGTTGTCGATGTGGTTGATGTAGGCGTCGGCCTGAGCCGAGGCGGCCCAGAGGCGGGTGTTGTAGTGGTATTCGGCGCCGATGTTCCACTGGCGCGTGTACTCGGGCTTGAGGTTGCGGTTGCCCACCTGGGTGTAGTAGAGGTCGTTGAGCGTGGGGGCGCGGAAGATGCACTTGTACCATGCGCGCGCCGAGAATCCGCGGTAGGTGTAGCCGAGCGTCACGGCCGGCGTCCACTTCTGCAGGGGGTCGGCGGCGCCGACGTGGGCGTAGGTGTGGTCGCGGTAGTGCTGATAGAGGACCGACGATGCCAGGCGCAGCCCGCGCCACTCGGCCTGCATGGCCAGCACGGCCTTCTGGTCGAGACGGCGAACGACCTTGAAGCGCCGCAGGTCGCAGTCGAGCCACGACATGCGCGCGTCGTAGCCCGTGTTGAGATTCAGCCAGCGGAAGGGCGTGAACGCGTATGAGACGGAGGCATAGGCGTCGTTCTGCCAGTAGTGGTTG
Source organism: Bacteroidales bacterium (assembly GCA_004552485.1). Lineage (GTDB taxonomy): Bacteria > Bacteroidota > Bacteroidia > Bacteroidales > Muribaculaceae > CAG-873. The sequence continues at coordinate 6,846 of SFOH01000023.1, forward strand.
TCGGAGCGCGCCGTGTTCTGGTTCTCGGGATAGTCGGTGTTGTAGCGCAGATATTCGTGGGCATACTTGAGGTTGGCCTTGAAGCGGTGCTTCTCGTTGAAGTTCTTGTGCCAGGAGCCCTGGATGAAGAAGTCGGTGTCCCACTCGCGGCCCACGTTCACATACTTGTCGCTGAGACGGCGGACGATGCCGCCCGGGCAGCCGCGCTCGGAGATGTAGAAATAGGCGTGCGACGAGAATCCTCCCTTGAACAGGGCGCCCTCCACGCGGACATATTCGATGTCGGAATTGCGGCGGTGGCCCACCGTGTCCTCATACTGGCTCTTGTAGCGGAACGGGTAGTCGCCTTTCCACTTCAGATACTCGGCGTCGAGGAATCCGCTCCAGCCCTTGCGGGCGAACTGGGCGTTGGCTCTTGCGCGCCACAGCCCGAACGAGCCGACGCCGCCCAGCACGGTCAGCGAGTCGCTGTTGGGCCGGCGTGTCTGCAGATAGACCGTGGCGCCCGAGGCATACTCCGACGCCGACTGGCACTGCTCCAGGCGGTTGGCATTGTAGAGCGAGACCGACTCGAGCGTCGACATCGAGTATTTGCCGAGGTCGACCGTGCCGTTCTGGGCGTTGGTGATGCGGATGCCGTCGATGTAGACGCCCACATGCTGCGAGCCCAGCGAGCGCACGTTGATGGTTTTGAGGCCGCCCAGGCCGCCGTAGTCCTTGATTTGCACGCCGGCGAAATACTTCAGCGCGTCGGCGATGGACGTGTTCGACAGGGCCTGGAGCTCGGCGCCCGACAGAGCCTGGACCGTCGCCAGCGGCCGGCGCGAGGCCACGACCTCCACGTTCTTCAGATGCTCCACCGTGTCCTTGGGCTCCTCGGCGCGACCGGCCGTGACGGCGGCCACGATGGCGAGCGCCGCGAGAGCGAGGCGGCGTAAAAGTGATGTATGCTTGATTGCGTTCAATGTCTCTTGGGTTGGTTTGGGGTTACTGACAGACAATAAAAAAACTCAATGCGAATAGAGTGCGCATTGAGATTCCGGTGTCGTTGCTTCAATAAACCTCTGCTGCCTACCGGCAGAGAAGAGAGCCCGGCACTCTGCGGAGCGCGAAGGCGACTCCCGTGCGAGTGCTAAGTTCAGAATGCAAGCCCGTGATCCCGCAGGCACAATATTCTTTGGCAGATATAAGCGAGTTTTCTGGCTTGTCCCAATCCCGTCTTAGCCTTCCCAAGGGCGTCGCCCTCAGTGACTTACGTGTCAGACGGAATTAATCGCGGGACTCACAGCAGCGGGTACTGCCACGGATTTCAACCGTGTTCCTCAGGCACTTACGTGCCCCTACTCATATTTCCGCCGCAAATTTACGGAATTTTTTCTTTATTGCAAAATTTTTCAGTATTTTTGCAACCGGACTCATCACCCCCTAACCCCACGTAACCCCCTAACCCCACGCCATGAAACTTGAACACATAGCCCTTTACGTCTCCGACCTGGAGAAAGCCCGCGAGTTTTTCATCACCTACTTCGGCGCCGCTTCGAACGCCATGTACCACAACCCGCGCACCGGCCTGCGCACCTACTTCCTGAGCTTCGGCGACGGCGCGCGCCTCGAGATCATGCAGCGCCCGGACACGGTCGCCGCCCCGTTCGAGCCCATGCGCCTGGGCTACATCCACATCGCCTTCAGCGTCGGCTCCAAAGAGAATGTCGACGCGCTCACGCGACGCCTTGCCGACGCCGGATACGAGGTGATGAGCGGCCCGCGCACCACCGGCGACGGATACTACGAGAGCTGCGTCCGCGCCTTCGAGGACAACATCATCGAAATCACGGAGTAATCCCCCACCCCGCCGAGCGCCGGCGCGGGCCGGGTCAGCGGATGAGGACTTTCTTCACCGTCGCGCCCCGGCGCACGAGGTAGACGCCCGGGACGCCCGGGGCCGCGCTCAGGCGCTGTCCCGACAGGGTGTAATAGGCCTCCGGCTCTGTGTCGGCTGCCGCGTCGTGACGGATGTCCGTGACGGTGTCGGACGTGGTGGAGAGATATGCGTCGTAACTGCCCGGCTGGAATTTGGCGCTGTTGCGGCGGTTGCCCTCGCAGTCGCTATACAGGTCGGTGTTCACCCACCCGATGAAATCCGCGCCGACGCCCGCCACGTTCACCGAATTAAAGTTTGTGGCGAGGTGGTGGAGGTCATCGGCGGTGAGGAAGTGCGAGGCCACGTCCGGCACATCGCAGCGCACCGCGCCGCCGTCGGTGACGGTGAGATTGGACGGGCGCACGTCGCCGAGGAAGGTGTCCCCGGCATTGTCCTCCGTCGTTCCCAGGAAATGCTGGAAGATGTTGGCGCCGCCGGAGGTGAATTTGGCCGTCGTGCCTTCGTTGTGAACAGAGTAGACATTGTCCTCGCCGAAGAAGATGTTGTTGGCGAGCAGACGCGTGCGTGCTTCGTTGTATCGCACCATGCTCTCGATGTGGCTTTCGGATCGGGAGGGAGCGTAGAAGCTGGAGCTGAGCAGGAGCAGGTCTCCGTCGGTGTTCACCATGATGGGACGCCAGGTGCCGTAAGACCGGTTGTCGGCGAACGACGTGTTGTTCACGCAAACCGTCGAGGCCGTGGCGCCATGCACGCAGATGCCCCAGTTGTTGTTGGTGACATTGCCGTAGAAACGGCTGTTGGTGACAAACAAACGTCCGGCGCCGCCAAGGCGCACCACGCCGCGCGACGAAGAGCGGTTGTCATGGACGGAGACATCCCTCATCTTGATGAGGTTGTCGGCCGAGCCGTCAATGTTCAGCACCGAGCCCACGCCATCCCAGTCGCCGCCCGCACCGCAGTTGAAGCCGCGGAGCTCGCACTGCCAGAAGTCGAGGGTCGAGCCGGTGCCGTCGAGCCAGAAAGCGCGCGTGCGGGCCGCCTGGTCCACGCCGTAACCGCCGTCGAAGGTGATGCCCACAATGAGGATGTCGGCACCACGGACATAGAAAAGATTGTCGATGGACGACGGCGCCGAGGCGGGACGGATGACGGTTTTGCCGACGCCCTGGCCGCGCATGGATTTCACCTTCTTGGTCAGCGCGGTGCGCATCGGGATTTGGAACGTGCCCTCGCCGAAGACAATGTCTATGCCGGACAGGTCGGTGTCGTCGCTCATAATGCGGGCGAACTCGGCGGGCCCCATGGCGTCCTCCCACGAGCGCCCGCAGGCGTCGCCGTTCGACTCGGGCAGCACGTACAGCGTCGAAGCGCCGGCCATGTGTCCGGTGGGATAGCCGAGACTGTTCAGGGCGGAGGCGCATCCGGCGGGGTCGTCGGTCATGATGTATCCCACGCGACCCCAGTGGTCCGTGATGGCCTTGATGGCGGCGGGGTCAGTGCCGAAGTTGGGCGTGGCCGCATCGTGAACGTTCAGCAGACAGATGCAGGGCAGCAGACCGTCACGGATGCCGGCATTGATGTTGGTGAACACCGTCCCCGTGGGCTGGTAGGAGCCCTGCGTATAATTGTGCTTGGCCGTCGAGCCGGTGAAGGTCGATGCCGACGCCGCCCAGCAGCCGAGGTGGACACCGGGATGAGCGGCCACGAGTTCGTCCTTCTTGGACGCGGCATAGAAAATCACACTCTCCCACATGTTCAGCTTGTCAATGACCTTCACCATCGCGCTCACATCGTTGGCGTCGGTCTTGTCGATATTGAAATAAACGCGGCCGCGACCATGGCGCAGGAACTCCTCGGCCGACTGAATGCACGTCGACGTGACATTATTGTTGCGGTCGCGGACACGAATCGTGCGCACCGTTGCCCAGTCCAGACTGCTGATGTAACGGCGGTTGCCGTTCTGGTCCAGCGGGTTGGCATCGTGGGTGATGACCGGGACACCGTCGCGCGTGACCCAGAAGTCCGTCTCAATGACATCCGCACCCGCAGCGATGGCATCGTCCATCGCCAGAGTCGTATTCTCCGGCATCGAGGCGTTCGTGGTGTGGGAGCGGTGCGACATAATCATCACACCGCGATAGTTGGGGTCGTCATAGCGCGACAGGAACTCGGAGAGCGGCACCTTGCCGGCCACCTCAATATTCCGCGACACCGAGCCGGCGCCGGCGGCCGAAGCCGTGACCGTATAGTTACCCGGCCTGGCATAGGCGTGCGAGGCAGAACGGCCGGCAGCAACAGAGACAGAACTGCCGTCGCCCCAGTCCACCACCGCCGCACCGCTGTGGCCGGCCGTGGACAGCGACACCGTTTCGCGCAGATGTGCAAAATCCGGCACACTGACGGAGATATCAGCCCGGGCACCGGACACGCTCATCGTTCCGAGCACCACCAACGCAGCAATCCATTTCTTCATATCTTCACCCTTTCTCATTTTCTTATTCTTTTTCAGTTTTCAGCCTTTTGCTTTTGCTTATCATACTTTCCCTGCAAAGTTAATCATTTTTTGCCTCCCGTCCCAAAAAATATGTCCACACCTCCTCATATATCCCCCATCCGGCCATTCCCTTCCTCAATACATATCCGTAATTCTCTCATAGCCAAATATTTGGTTTACTCGATGTAATGATGTATCTTTGTATTCAAATCTGAAACAGATATGGCAACTCCCATTAAAGCAGTTCCTATTCTTACCGGGGCTTTGGCAGAAGACTTTGTACGCCAGGCTGAAGAAAACGAGCGCAAGCCGCGCCGTATACTTTCGGAAGAACAGGAAAAGAAAATCGAAGAAATAATGCGTCGCTCCCGCGAGACCGTTCCTTCATGGCTCAAACAATGAGCGAAGGAGTGGTTGTTCTCTCGCGGTTTTGATAGAAATGCATTAAAAAAGGCAGGCAGGGGCGGGGAAATGCGGGCGGAGGGATTTTTTTTTGGGGGTGACGGAGATTTTTTGTAACTTTGTGAGTTAAAAGTGACGGCATTCCGCATTGCGGCGTCCGGCCGCCACTCCATCAGTACGCATTCTTTATAACTCTCAATACGATTATGGATTTATTTGACAGGATTAGCGCAGACATCAAGACTGCTATGCTGGCGCGCCAGAAGGTGCGTCTCGAAGCCCTGCGCGGCATCAAGAAGGAATTCCTGGAGGCCAAGACGGCCCCGGGCGCCGGCGGCGTCCTCTCCGACGACACGGCCATGAAGATTCTTGTGAAGATGGCCAAACAGCGCCGCGAGAGCGCCAAGATTTACCAGGAGAACAACCGTCCTGAGCTGGCCGAGAACGAGCTGGCCGAGATGGCTGTCATCGAGGAATACCTGCCCAAGAAGCTCTCCGCCGACGAGCTCGAGGCTGAGCTGCAGAAGATTATCGCCGAGGTCGGCGCCACTTCGCCCCAGGAAATGGGCAAGGTGATGGGCGTCGCCACCAAGAAGCTGGCCGGTCGTGCCGACGGCAAGGACATCTCCGTGGCCGTGCGCCGTCTGCTGGCAAAATGAGCCCCTGCGCAACGACAAAATGACATCGCGCGCGTGCGCGTACAATATTATATTACAAAAACCAAAAAGCAACAATGCTTACACTTCAACAGATAAAAGAGAACCCCGAGTTCATCGTAGAGCGTCTGGCTGTCAAGGGTTTTGACGGCAAAGATGCTATAAATCAGGTGCTTGCCCTCGACGAAGAGCGCCGTCAGACTCAGCTGAAGAGCGACAATGCCGCCGCCCAGCTCAACCGTCATGCCGCCGAAATCGGCAAGCTGATGAAGGCCGGTCAGAAGGAAGAGGCCGAGAAAATCAAGGCCCTCGTGGCCACGCTCAAATCCGAGCAGAAGGCTCTTGCCGACGAGGTAAGCCGCTGTGAGACAGAGATTCGCAACATCCTGCTCAGCGTGCCCAACATCCCCTACAAGGGCGTGCCCGCCGGCACCAGCGCCGCCGACAATGTGGTCGAGAAGACGGGCGGTCCGATGCCCGACCTCCCCGCCGACGCCATGCCCCACTGGGACCTCTGCAAGAAATACAACATCATCGACTTTGACCTGGGCGTGAAAATCACCGGCGCCGGCTTCCCCGTCTACATCGGCAAAGGCGCCAAGCTCCAGCGCGCCCTCATCCAGTTCTTCCTCGACAGCGCCTCCGAGGCCGGCTACCTGGAGATTCAGCCGCCCTATGTGGTGAACGAGGCATCGGGCTACGGCACAGGCCAACTCCCCGACAAGGAGGGCCAGATGTACTATGTCAACGAGGACAACCTCTACCTCATCCCCACCGCCGAGGTGCCCGTCACCAACCTCTACCGCGACGTCATCATCCCCGGCGACCAGCTCCCCAAGAAGAACTGCGCCTACTCGGCCTGCTTCCGCCGCGAGGCCGGCAGCTACGGCAAGGACGTGCGCGGCCTGAACCGTCTCCACCAGTTCGACAAGGTTGAGATCGTGCGCATCGAGAAACCCGAAAACTCCTACGCCGCCCTCGAGGAGATGAAAGACCACGTGCAGAGCCTGCTCGACCGCCTCGGCCTGCCTTGGCACATCCTGCGTCTCTGCGGCGGCGACATGAGCTTCACCTCCGCCATCACCTTCGACTTCGAGGTGTGGTCGGCCGCTCAGAAGCGCTGGCTCGAGGTGTCGTCCGTCTCCAACTTCGAGACCTACCAGGCCAACCGCCTCAAATGCCGCTACCGTGGCGAGGACAAAAAGACCCACCTGTGCCACACCCTCAACGGATCGGCCCTCGCCCTGCCCCGCATCATGGCCGCCATCCTGGAGAACAACCAGACGCCCGAGGGTATCGTCGTCCCCGAAGTGCTCCGCAAGTACACCGGCTTCTCCATCATCGACTGATTCTCGGATCTCAGGCCTTAGGCCTTAGGCTTCAGATTATAGGCGCGAAGACACGCTGTCGCTTTTCCCCGGCAGCGTGTCTTCGCACTTTTTCTATGGCCGTATCGTCCGAATTGTCGCCCGATTGTCCGCGTTGTTGGCCGATTGAGCGGGAGGTGGCACGACGGATTCCGAATAATTGTTACCTTTGCGGAGTATGAGAAATCTGATTATGCCTATGATGGCGGCATTGGCTTTCCTCCTCGCCGGCTGCGACAACTTCGAGAGCCACCCCTATGCCGCAAAGATTCACGGCGACACGGACATCATCGCCAAAAACGTGGCCGAGATTGAGGCCATGCAGCTGAAGCCGCCCTTCAAGTTCGCCTTTCTGACCGACACTCAGGCCGCCTACAACGAGCTTGAGGACGCCGTCAGAGAGATACGCAGCCGCGGCGACATCGCCTTCGTGGTCCACGGCGGCGACATGACCGACTTTGGCCTGCCCAAAGAGTTCGTATGGTGCCGCGACATCATGCAGACCTGCGGCGTGCCCTACGTCCCCGTAATCGGCAACCACGACTGCCTCGGAAACGGCGAGCAGACCTACCGCTACATCTTCGGCACGGACAACTATTCGTTCAACGCCGGACCCGTTCACTTCGTCATGCTCAACACCATAGCCCTCGAGTACGACTACTCGCACCCCGTCCCCGACTTCACCTTCCTCACCTCCGACTGCGAGGCGGTCAACGCCCTCAATGCCGCCGCGCCCGGCACTGTCACCCACACCGTCGCCGTCATGCACTCGCGCCCCTTCGACGAACAGTTCAACAACAATGTCGTGCAGCCGTTCAACTACTACCTCGAGCAATTCCCGGGCATGAAAAACGCCGACCCGGGCGCCGGCACCGTCACCCACGGCTTCTGCCTCTGCGGCCACAACCACTCCTTCCAGGCCGCCGACCTCTTCGACAACGGCATCATCTACTGGCAATGCGCCAACACCGGCAAACGCCAATATTTTGTGATAACCATAACGGACACCGGCTATGAAGTGGAAAAGATTGATTTTTAGCGCGTTGGCGGCCACCTCGCTGTTCGCGGCCGGCGCCGCCGTGCCCGACTCGCTCAGCTCCGACTCCGTCGTCGCCACAGTCATAGAGACCGTGCCGGCGCCCGTCAATCCCCGCTACGAGCAGCGCATGGCCAAACGCGTCGAGCTGTGGAACCGCCTCATTCCCAACATGCTGACCCTCCAGTATGCCGGCGACATCGGCACCGTCTCCGCCGGCATCGGCTGGGACTACGGCCGCAGCAACCAGTGGGAGACGCACCTGCTCATCGGCCTCGTCACCAAACAGAACCGGCAGAAAGCCTACGTGACCACAACCCTGCGCGAGACCTACGTCCCGTGGCGCATCCGCCTGTCGCCCCTGTGGAGCATCCGGCCGCTGAGCGTCAGCCTCTCGGCCAACACCATCCTCAACGGCGACTTCTGGGTCAGCGAGCCCGACCGCTATCCCTCAGGCTATTACGGCTTCAGCAGCAAGATACGCTTCCACCTCGGCCTGGGTCAGCGCATCGCCTTCTCCATCCCCGAGCGCAAGCGCGTCGCCGCCCGCGAAGTCTCCATCTACTATGAGATTTCGACATGCGACCTCTACGTGCGCCAGAAAATCAAGAGCAGCAGCATCCCCCTCAAAGACATCATCGTCATCGGCCTCGGCGCCATCTTCGTCATCTGACCCCCCTCCTAAACTCAATCGCGCAGGCATCCTAAGGGAACGACAAAAACGCCGTCTTCGCGGCGATAAGCGAATTCGCCGCCCGTCAGAACCATCAGGAATGATGGCGCCGGAGTCTTTGTCCGGTCGATATTCGATGCCAGCTTCTTGAGATGTTCAGCACCTTCTTCGATTTCGCGGCTTCCGAGTTTTACTTCCACGGCAGCCCATCGCCCGTCATCAAGGGTTATTATCAGATCGGCTTCCAGGCCGCTGTTGTCGTGGTAATGTCGGACTGTTCCGCGAAGCGGCTCGGAATAAATCCTCAAATCACGGGCGCAAAGTGACTCGAAGAGAAATCCGTAATAATTGAAGTCCTCAAGGATGGTGCTCGGGCTCGCTCCTATTGCAGCAGCCGCCAGCGAGGGATCCACGAACTGACGCTTATCCGATGTGCGTATACCCGTCTTGGACCTCAACGATGGCTGCCAGGCTTTAATGTCCTCTATGATAAAAAGTTTGCGCAAAGCCCTTAGGTAGACTTTGAGGGTCTTGTCAGATATGGAGGAGTCGTTGGCTCGGACCTCGCCCATTATTGTCTTGTCCGTGGTCATGGTGGAGATGTTGCGAGCCAGAGACCTCAACACGCTTCTCACTCGGTCAGGGTCTTTCTGCGACTTGTCAACCGCCGATGCATCCCTCTCACAGACAGCCTCGACATAATCCTTGGCAACTTCCAATGAGTCTTCCTTTTCGAGATGAAGCGCAGCAGGCCATCCGCCCCGGCAGATTACATGGGCGATATTTTCTATCGTGAGAGAACTCATTGATGTAACATCGGTGTTCCCTTCAAACAATCCCTTCAGCGAAACATCGCCGTTCGACTCTCCGGATTCGAACAGACTCATCGGACGCATCCTCAGCCGCGAAATGCGGCCGGTGCCGGTATGCTGCATCTTCTCGTCCGGAAGCATGTCGCTGTCTTCGTCCACAACGACGCTGCCCGTCAGTATGTATTGTCCCTTCTTAGGGTCTCTGTCAACCGCAAAACGGACGGCATCCCACAATACCGTAGCTGTCTGCCATTCATCTATGAGGCGGGGCTTTTCGCCATGCAACAGAAATGACGGCTCCGTCTGAGCCATCTTAAGATAAGATGCACGCTTGTCCGGATCCTGCATATAAATCACGCTGTTAGATGCTTTCAGCGCCGTCCATGTCTTACCACACAATTTGGGCCCGATTACGAGAACAGCTCCGCTCGTGCGCAGCTTTTTCTGCAACATTTGGTCGGCAACTCTGGGAATATAATCTGAAATATCCATAGTTTGAAGTTTTGTGCAAATTTAGTAATTCTCAGACAATTACGCAAGCCATTCCGAACTTTTTTATCATTTCATTCCGAACTTTTCTACTACTTTACTCCGAACTTTTTGACCATTTCACTCCGAACTTTTCTATTTTTGCCCGCTGGAGATCGGAGCGGAAGAGAGGGGAGAAGACTATTGCTGTTCGATAAAAGAAGGGCCGGAGAAGTGTTCGCTACCGCCGTTACCTGTCAACGGACATATACAGCGTCAGCCTCGGAAAGACGTACTCCGAATCGTCATCTGCTACCATACTTCGGGACATTCAGCGTCAGGGAACGCCAGCGTCAGCCGGCGATTAGGGTAGCCAGGTGGTGCAGGCTGCGCAGAGCGCTGCCAAGCCCCTGGTATTGTGGCATTTATAGGATTGCACTGCATTAGCTGTGCATTAGTTGAATAGCTAACGCACAGCTAAAGCAGTGCAACTTTTGAGACGGTGCTGAAAATATATTCCGGCATGCCCTAAGCATGCATTGCTTTTGGGGGGACCTGGAAATCAGAATAATAGACTCAATCGTCGTAGCATCATCGTATCAAAAGTCGGCAGGAAAATGTGCGTAAACGCACCAAAAGTCGGCAGGAAAATGTGATTATGTATAAGCTAAAGATAGAGTCCCGGCTTATTGATTACAACGTGGGGCGTAGCGGCAGCATACTCACATTGCCCATGTATATGGCTTTCCTGCTGTCTGAAGTTTAGGATTTGCACAAAAACGGCTTACTGGTTGGGGGAGTCGGGGAGGTCGACGAGGCCGTTGATGATGGCGTAGATGGTGAGGCCGGCGCCCGAGTGGATGTCGAGTTTGGAGGAGATGTTGCGGCGGTGGGTGGCCACGGTATGCGTGGAGATGCGCAGCCGGTCGGCAATCTCCTTGTTGCCTTTGCCCTGCGCCACGAGGCGCACGATGTCCTTCTCGCGGGGCGAGAGGGCGGTGGCGTCAGACTCGGCGGCGGCGCCGGCAGGGGCCGAAGCGGCGGCGGCGCGACGGGTCTCCTCGAGAGCGTGCACGGCCGGCACAAACAGCTCGTTCTCGACCTCGAAGTGGTTGGTCAGGTCGCGCTCGCACACCATGATGTCGAACAGCGCGGCCGACAGCCGGTCGTTGTCGCGCTGTTTGTAGTGGTAGATGAAGATGTCTTTCAGCTCGTTGAGCTTGGCGGCCAGCGCGGGGTGGTTCACCGAGAACTCGGGCATGGGCGAGGCGGTGACGGGCTCGCCGGCCAGCAGCGCGTCGACATACTTGAACGACACCTCGTTCTCGTGCTCCATGTGGCGGCGCACCTCGGCAACATAGTCGTCGAAGAATTTTATGAAGAGCAGCGCCACGCGGTCGGTGGCCGCATGGTTGACGGCCTCCAGCAGGTGGAGACGAATCTTGGGGAGCGTCACCTCGAGGAACGAGCTGTGGGCATGGCGCAGGTATCCCATCAGCGAGGGCAGCGAGATGTCCGCCACCTCGTAGGTGTGGCCGGAGAGAAAGTTGCAGACGTTCAGGAAAGTGTCTGTGTCCACATTGTTGTCGCGGCACACGTCGCGCACCGTGCTGTCGCCAAAGCCGAAGGCTATGTCAAAACGGCTTATCACCGGCAACAAGTGGTTGTTGTGGCGAATAAGATCACGCATTTTTGTGCCGGGAGTGAAGCCTTGTCTGCTGTCTATCATAACGGGTTATGAGTATAGTTTTTTCCGACCCCAAAGTTACGCAACCGCCGCGACGTGCGAAATACCCTTTTTAGGGTATTTTTTCGCACGCCCGTACGCTCAGTACTGCTCCTGGGCGTTGGGGAAGTCCGAGCTCTTAACGTCTTCGATGTAGCGGGAGACTGCCTGGTTGATGACCGTGTCCAGGTCGGCATAACGGCGCAGGAACTTCGGAGAGAAGCCCTTGTTGATGCCTAACATATCGTGAACCACCAGCACCTGACCGTCCACGCCGCCGCCGGCACCGATGCCGATGACCGGAATCGTCAGACTGCGGGCAACCTTTTCGGCCAGCGCTGCCGGAATCTTCTCCAGCACCAGCGCGAAGCAGCCCACCTCTTCAAGCATCTTGGCGTCCTGCATCAGACGCTCGGCCTCGGCCTCCTCCTTGGCGCGCACAGCGTACGTGCCGAACTTGTTGATTGACTGAGGCGTAAGACCCAGATGACCGCACACCGGAATGCCGGCCGAGAGAATGCGTTCCACGCACTCGCGAATCTCCGCGCCGCCTTCCAGCTTCACCGCCTCGGCGCCGCTCTCCTTCATGATGCGCACGGCGCTGGCCAGCGCCTCCTTCGAGTTACCCTGATAAGAGCCGAACGGCATGTCGCACACCACCAGCGCGCGGCTCACGCCCTTCGTCACACACGAAGCGTGGTAGATCATCTGGTCCAGAGTGATGGGCAGCGTCGTGGCATTGCCGGCCATCACATTCGAGGCCGAGTCGCCCACAAGAATCATGTCGATGCCGGCCTCGTCGACCAGCTTCGCCATAGAATAGTCATAAGAAGTGAGCATGGCGATCTTCTCGCCGCGCTGCTTCATCTCGGTGAGACGCGCGGTAGTCACCTTGCGTTTGTTATCAACAGTGTTAGTAGACATTTTTCTGCGAATTAGTTATTTTGGTACATCCGGCGAGAGCGCCGCCATCGGCACGCGCCCCCGTTTTCACGCGGCAAAGTTACATCTTTCCGCTGACATAACCTCACAAAACCGCAACAATTTACCTCCCCGACCCAACCCCGGCCTCCCTCCGGCCTCCCCGGCCTCATACCTCACACCTCCCTACCCCTCCTCCCCATTAGTCAATTTTCGTTAACACTCCGCCCCAACCTTGACAATCCCCCATTTTTTCGCTAATTTTAAGACCTCCTCCGCTTCCACCTAATCATCCGCGAACTTTATGAAAATTTGTTATTTAATTATGGAAAAGCCGGTCGGAAGCGACTCCCCGGTCGTTAAGATAGGTATGTTTGCAAAATATTTGCTATTCACTTTGTCACTCCAAATATTATACGTAAATTTGCATTGTTCTATTAGTGTCATAGAATAAAGCGAAAGATATTATGGATTATATTGTCATTGCCGGCCAGAAAGTTCGATTGTCGCCACTGCCTCAGAAAGAAGTAAAGGGGTTGTGGTTGGGGCTGATTGCGGCTTTTGAGTTGTTGTGCTTTGAGTTTAACGGCACGAAGATGGCTCTGCTTGTCAGTAAGGGTAATAACACTTACTCTCCTGTTCAACGTCGCAAGATCTCACAAAAACTTGAAGCAGCACTTAATATGCCGTGCGCTTTTTACTTCAATGATTTGCCGACATACGAGCGTGACCGTCTTGTTGGCCAGGGTGTGTATTTCATAGTCAGCAGCACTTTCGCTTTTATTCCGTCATTGCTCGCAAATAGAAAAACCGGGAAAAGGAATTTTGGCGAAAGGCTGCTGCCATCAACCCAGTATGTTTTGTTTTATCATCTTCAATTTCGCAGCCTCGACGGTCTATCACTGCAGGACCTCATTGAAGTGATGCCTTATAAATATTCGACGCTGTCAAGGTCTATGCAACAACTGGAGGCTCTGGGCTTGGCGAGATTTGAGGCAATGCAATCGCGAACAAAACGATTGTTATTCTCCGCGGATAACCTAAATTTGTGGCAAAAGGCTCAGCCGATGCTTATTGCTCCGGTTCAGAAAGTGCTTTACTCCTGTGAATGTCTAACTGAAGGAATTGTAGGCGGCATTTCGGCATTGTCGCACTATTCAATGCTTGCTCCGGAAGAAATATCGACAAGGGTACTGGCATCGGAACAGCTGAAAGCACTGGAATCTTCTGAACTTGACCTGACCACATACGAAGACATTCAAAGAATCGAAGTGTGGAAATATCCGCCGATACCAACGACTCCGGGATACGTTGACCGGCTGTCGCTGTATTTGTCGCTTAAGAACGACCACGATCCGCGAGTTGAGAAAGAATTAGAAACGATGATAGAAAATATGCCATGGTAGGAGGACTTGATAAATTCAGAGAGGCGTTCAGTCGATTCTCAGACAATTTTGTGATTATAGGAGGTGCGGCGTGTGATGAAGTGCTCAGCAGCACGGACATAACCCCGCGGGCTACGCTTGACATAGATATCGTTGTCATAGTGGAAAACATGACCGCTGAATTTGCATCGGCATTCTGGCGCTTCATTACCGAAGGCGGATATCGCCCCGGCATAAGAAAGAACGCCGACTCTTCGATAAAATATGTACTATACAGTTTTGACCATGGTCGCCCCGGCTATCCGGTCAAAATAGAACTTCTGTCGCATCATAATGACATATTCAGCAGTGCCACACATATTGAGCCTATGCCTGTAGACGGAGAAGTCTCCAGCCTGTCAGCCATAATTCTTGATGAGCCGTATTACAAATTGACCGTCGGAAATTCATTTATAAGCCACGGGCTGCGTTATGCGACTCCCATTGCACTTATTGCGCTGAAAGCAAGAGCGTATCTCAATTTGCTTGCAGAAAGAGAAGCCGGACGGAATGTAAACACCAAAGACATTCTCAAACATCGAAACGATGTGCTTAAACTCACTGCAACAATGTCGATGAACGACCATGCTGAAGTTGACGTGAATATTGTGGAAACGATCGCCATGTTCGTGTCGAACATAAGAGCTGCCCTGCCGAGCCAGTCGCTGACGGATGCGCTGCGGGTCAGCAACGATACTCTGACGTTGTACCTTGACGCTTTGCCGTCATTCTATACCATACGGCAATGAAGATACAATACGCATCCGATTTACATCTCGAATTTCACGAAAACAGCCGGTGGCTGCGTGAAAATCCGCTGAAACCGGTCGGAGACATTCTCCTGTTGGCAGGCGATATAGCGTATCTCGGCGACGAAATGTATTCACGGCATCCATTTTGGGATTGGTGCGGTGACAAATTCCGCGAGACCATTATAGTCCCCGGCAATCATGAGTTGTATAAGGAGCAGAAATAGGAGGCACAAAGTTTTTGTCGAATCAGTTGGGCTATGTTTTTGCCAACGAGCACTCATCATTCAGCCCCGACAAGTTCATTGAACTTTAAATGAATGGCTAAGCATATGCGGGAGTCGGCAATTAGCGACTGCCGATTTGGCAGCCGAGCTGTTTGATGTGTTTTCACCCGTTTCAATTAAGACGGTATGCCAGCCAAATCCGGTTAGTGTTCGCGGAGGAGGTGGCGGAGGGCGGCGAGGGGATGGTAGAGGAGCATGCGGGGGCCCGACCAGCGCATGACGCGGCGGATGCGCTCTTTCATCTCGGGCCGGTAGCAGTGGACGGGGCAGCGGCGGCACGTGGGTTTGTCGGCGCCGAAGCGGCAGCGGTCGAGGCGCGCGCGGGCATAGTCGAGCAGCTCGGCACAGCCGGCGCAGAGCTCGCGGTTGCCCTCCCTGCGGCGGCAGTAGAGCCGTATCATCTGTTCGGCAACGGTCTTTTCCTCTTCGATGCGCTTGGTCTTTTTCATCTCGGTGTTCGTGTTTGTTTCGCGGGGCCCGGGCCTCGGAATTTTCGCGGCCGGGAGGGTTGTCTCCCGCCGACAAAGTTACGAAAAATTATTTTATTGCGGAACAAGGCTCATTTTTGGCGCTGTCATAAGCCGTGCCTCAGAAATTTTTAGTAATTTTGCAGCAGAAAATCAACTGACATGATGGAACAGAAATTCAATATGGTCGCCAAGACGCTGAAGGGTCTGGAGGCCGTCCTGGCCGACGAGCTGCGTGCCCTCGGCGCCGAAGACGTCGCCCCCGGCCGGCGCATGGTCTCTTTCCGCGGCGACCTGGAGACGCTTTACAAGGCTAATCTCTGCTGCCGCACGGCCCTGCGTATCCTCAAGCCTTTCTACTCGTTCAAGGCCGACGACGCCGACACGCTCTACGACCGCGTCAAGGAGTTCGACTGGGGCAGTCTCATGACGCTCGACAAGACGTTCGCCATCGACACGGTGGTGAACTCCGACACGTTCAAGCACTCGCGCTATGTCACATACCGCGTCAAGGACGCCATCGTCGACTGGTTCCGCGACCGCTACGGCGACAAGCGTCCGGGCGTGCGTCTGACCGATGCCGACGTCATCATCAACGTCCACATCAACGGCGGCGACGTCACGCTCAGTCTCGACTCGAGCGGCGAGAGTCTCCACAAGCGCGGCTACCGCACGGCCCAGACCGAGGCGCCCATCTCCGAGGTGCTCGCCGCCGGCATAATCCTCATGAGCGGCTACCGCGGCCAGTGTCCCTTCGTCGACCCCATGTGCGGCTCCGGAACGTTCCTCATCGAGGCCGCCCTCATCGCCGCCAACATCATGCCCGGCGTCTACCGCAAGAACTTCGCCTTCGAACATTGGCCCGACTTCGACGCCGAGCTCTTCGAGCGTCTGTGGAACGACGACTCGGCCGAGCGTCCCGTCGAGTTCCCCATCATCGGCGCCGACATCTCCCCGACAGCCGTCGACATCGCCCGCCGCAACATCCGCAGCGCTGGCGTCGGCCGCTATATCAACCTGGAAGTCAAGCCCATATCCCAGTGGACCGAGGCGCCCGTGCCTGCCGGCATCCTTGTCACCAATCCCCCCTACGGCGAGCGCATCTCCGCTCCCGACATGGACGCTCTCTATCAGACTATAGGCTCGCGGCTGAAGCACGTCTTCCCCGGCTGGCACGCCTGGATCATCGGCTATCGCGAGGAATACTTCGAGCAGATCGGCCTGGCGCCGTCCGAGAAGGTGAGCCTCATGAACGGTTCGCTCGACTGCGAGCTGCGCGAATATGTCATCTTCGAGGGCAACAAACGCGACTTCCGCGCCGCCGGCGGCAAGCTCAAGCACGAGCGCAAGGCCGAGGAGCGCAAGGGCGGCCCGCGTCGTCCCGGCGAGCGTCGTCCCTGGGAGCGCGGCTCACGTCCCGCCGACCGCCGCCGCGATGACGACCGCGACCGCCGTCCCTGGCAGGAGCGTCGCCCCGAAGCGCCCGCTACGCCCGAGGCCGACCCCGAGAATCCCCTGGCACGCCGCCGCAATCCCCATCTCCTGGACATGACCATGGGCCGTCAGCCCTCGCTGCCGCGCACCGAGGGTCCCGTGATCCGTCCCCGCGGCTGGAAAAAGAAAGACTGACGCCGCCCGACCGCCCGCCCTCCTCTCCTCCTATTTTCTAACTTCCTATACTCCAAAAAAGAATACCGAACATGAACGTTGCCATTGTGGGTGCCTCCGGCGCTGTTGGCCGTGAGCTGATTAACATACTGGACACCAAGCCTTTCGCCTTCGACGGCGTGCGCCTCTTCGGCAGCCGCCGCTCCGCCGGACAGACCCGCCGCATCTGCGGCAAAGACGTGGTCATCGAAGAGCTCACCCATGAGCCCGGCCTCTTCCGCGGCGTCGACATCGCCTTTGTCAGCGCCGGCGCCGGCGTCAGCCGCGAGTATGCCGCCGACATCACCGCCCACGGCACCATCATGATCGACAACAGCAGCGCCTTCCGCATGGACCCGGACGTGCCCCTCGTGGTGCCCGAGGTGAACCCCGACGACGCCTTCGACGCCCCGCGCCGCATCATCGCCAACCCCAACTGCACCACCATCCAGATGGTGGTCGCCCTCCGGCCCATCCACGAGCTGAGCCCCATCCGCCGCGTCCACGTGGCCACCTACCAGGCCGCTTCCGGCGCCGGCGCCTCCGCCATGGACGAGCTGAGGCAGCAGCACGCCGACATCGTCGCCGGCCGCCCCGTCACCGTCGAGAAGTTCGCCCACCAGCTGGCCTACAACGTCATCCCGCACATCGACGTCTTCACCGACAACGGCTACACCAAGGAGGAGATGAAGATGCACCTCGAGACCAAGAAAATCATGCACGCCCCGCACCTGGAGGTGAGCGCCACCTGCGTGCGCGTGCCCGTGATGCGCGCCCATTCCGAGGCGCTGTGGGTCGAGACCGAGAGCCCGCTGACGCTCGACCGGGTGCGCGCCGCCTTCCGCAGTGCTCCCGGCGTCGAATACACCGACGACCCCGCCTCGCTCACCTACCCCATGCCCCTCGACCTCGCCGGCTGCGACCCCGTCCACGTGGGCCGTCTCCGCAAGGACCTCTCCAACCCCAACGGCATCAGCTTCTGGGCCGTCTCCGACCAGATCCGAAAAGGCGCGGCCCTCAACGCCGTCCAGATAGCGCAGCTCCTCACCGCCAAAGCCTGACCCGCCGGCAGCGGCCAACCCTCCTCCACGTCGGCCCCGGCCATCGCCCCGGGGCCACTCCCTGCAAACTTCCACCATCCTCTCACCCCTCATTATCGCCCTAATCTTGATTCCCTTGTTCCAACATCCGCTTGTGACGCAGCCCGTTGAGATTTTCTTCATCGTGCTGGTCATCATTCTGCTCACTCCGCTGGTGTTCAACAAGTTGAAGATTCCGCACATCATCGGCATGATCATGGCGGGCGTCATCATCGGCCCCTACGGCTTCGGCGTCCTCGACCGCGACTCCAGCTTCAGCATCTTCGGCCAGGTGGGCCTGCTCTACCTCATGTTCCTGGCCGGCCTGGAGATCGACATGTTCCACCTGAGGCTGAATCTGCGGAAAGGCGTGCTCTTCGGACTGCTCACGCTGCTGTTTCCGCTCGTGGCGGGAGTGTGCACCAGCGTCTACCTCCTCCACCTCGACTGGCTCACATCCTTGCTCCTTGGCTCGATGTACGCCTCCCACACCCTCCTCTCCTACCCCATCGCCGCCCGCTACGGCAT
The DNA here is from genome assembly GCA_004552485.1 of Bacteroidales bacterium. Lineage (GTDB taxonomy): Bacteria > Bacteroidota > Bacteroidia > Bacteroidales > Muribaculaceae > CAG-873. The sequence continues at coordinate 25,464 of SFOH01000023.1, forward strand.
CACCAAATCGCCCGCCGTGCTCATTGCCATCGTCGGCACAATCGTCGCCGTCATCGGCGCCCTCGTCACACTCGGCATCGCCGTCAACATCCACCGCGACGGCTACTTCGACACCCTCTCGCTGCTGCGACTCATCCTCCTCTCCGCCGCATACTGCGTCGCCGTCATCTACCTCTATCCGCGCATAACACGCTGGTTCTTCAAGAAATACAACGACAAGGTCACCCAGTTCGTCTACATCCTCGCCATGGTGTTCATGGCCGCATGGGGCGCGCAGATAGTGGGCCTCGAGGCCGTCCTCGGCGCCTTCTTCGCCGGACTCGTCCTCAACCGCTACGTCCCCGTCGCCTCGCCGCTCATGGCATCCATCGAGTTTGTCGGAAACGCACTGTTCATCCCCTACTTCCTGCTCTCCGTCGGAATGATGATGAACGTCCACGTCGTCTTCAAGGGCAACACCCTCGCTGTCGCCGCCATCATGCTCATCGTGGCCATCGCCAGCAAATGGCTGCCGGCCGTCATCGCACAGAAGATGCAGGGCCTCAGCCGCGCCTCCGGCGGCGTCATCTTCGGCCTCACCGCCGCGCACACCGCCGTCGCCCTCGCCGTCGTCACCCTCGGCGTCAACATGGGCATCATGGACGAGCGCATCCTCAACGCCACCGTCCTCGTCATCCTCATCACCTGCGCCGTCGCCCCCGCCGTCACAGGCTACTATGCCCCGCGCGTAAAGCTCGAGATGCTCCACCAGCAGGAGCAGGACGAGGGCCGCACCTCGCGCCTCAACCGCAACACCCGCGTCAACAACACACTCATCCCCGTCGCCAACCGCCGCATGGCGCCCGAGCTCGTCGAGCTGGCCGTGCTCATGCGCACCGAAGTCGGCCGCCACGAGATGTACGCCCTCCACGTCCGCTCCGACAACTCCGCCGCCGCACGCGCCGAGAGCCAGGCCGCCCTCCGCGCCGCACGCGAGACGGCCGCCGCCGCCGACGTGGGCCTCACCACCCTCGACCGCTACGACCTCAACATCGTAACCGGTATGCTCAACGCCATCAACGAGCGCGACATCACCGAAGTGATCATGGGCCTCCACCGCCGCCAGAGCGCCATCGACTCGTTCTTCGGCGCCAAAGTCGAACAGCTGCTCCGCGACACCAACCGCATGGTCATCATCTCGCGTTGCTACATCCCCGTCAACACCGTCGCCCGCATCGTCGTCGCCGTGCCACCCAAGGCCGAATACGAGACCGGCTTCGCGCGCTGGGTGCGCGCCATCGCACGCCTCGCCACACAGCTCGGCTGCCGCGTCATCTACTGCTGCCCCGACGAGGTCCAGCCCCTCATCCGCGGCGTCCTCTACCAGGAAAACTACGGCGTCCGCTGCGAGTTCCAGAGCTGCGCCTCGTGGGACGACTTCATCCTCTATTCGCCCAACGTGCTCATCGACGACCTCCTGGTGGTCATCGGCGCACGACCCGCCTCCATGTCGTTCTCCGACGACATGGCCGAGATGCCGCGCTACATACAGAGCATGTTCGGCCCCAACAATGTGCTGATGATCTACCCCGAGCAGTTCGGCGAAAACCACGGCAAGCCCATGTCGTTCACCGACCCGCTCGCCGCCGACGTGGCCACAGCGCCGGCGCCGTGGCTGGTGAGACTGCGCGGATGGCTGCGCCGCCAGTGAGCGCCTCAGGCCGTCGCCGCCGCCGTCAGAAACAAAACCGCATACACAAGCATCTCCACCGCCGTCATCCCCAGCAAGGGATTCAGGGCCGCGCCGTGCCGCCGGCACAGCGCCGCAAAGATTGCCGCCATTCCCGTCAAATACAACGCCGGAACAACCGGCCACACCGCGCCAAGCGCCAGCCACGTGCCCGCCATGAGCGCCACCGCCGCCACGCCGTTGACGACGTACAGCACGCGGACGACGCGACCGCCGAGAATCACGGCGAGAGTGCGCTTGCCCACGTCGGCATCAGCCTCGCGGTCACGGTAATTGTTGACAATCAACACATTAGCGCCCATCAGCCCGATTGAAACCGAACCCAGGAACACCGGCCATGTCACGCAGCCCGCCTGGATGTAGTACGTCATATTCACCGGAATAATGCCGAAGAAAAAGAGCACAGCCACCTCGCCCAGCCCGTGATGCGAGAGCGGATAAGGGCCTGTGCTGTAAGCCACTACACCCACAGCGATAGCCACGCCCACAAGAATCAGCCACCACGGCCCCCACAGCAACAGCGCCAGACCCGTCAGACACGCCGCGCCCAGCACGGCGAACGTCGCCGCCTTCATGGCTCCGGGCGTGATATCGCCCTCCGTGACACCGCGGCGCGGACCCTCGCGGCCCGGCTTGTCCAGCCCCGCCTTGAAGTCGTAGTATTCATTGGCGAAATTCGACGAAATCTGCGCCAGCACAGCCACCGCCAGACACAGCGCGCTGACCGTCCAATTCACGCAGCCGTCAAACACAGCATACCCGACGGCGGCCACAACGCCGGCCACACTCACCGGCAGCGTCCTCAGCCTCATCGCCTCAATCCAGCATCCGATCTTGCTCATTCTTTTATCGCTTTCCATAACCATTTCACTCATTTTCGATTACAAAATCTAATCGCGCCACAAAGTTACGAAAAATCTCCCACACCGCCATCCCCGCCTCCATCGGCGGCTGTGACCGTGCCGCGAGCCTGCGGCTCGCGGAAGGGCGCCGGTGATGCGGATTTTTAATTTTTTTGGCAGTGTGGTGAAAATTTGTTACATTTGTCGGTGTAAAGCAGATTTTTTATTTTTCCATCCATATAAACCAATCAATAATAACCCATGAGAACCCTGACTAAGGCCCTGGCAGTCTTCATGGCAGCCGCAGGAGTTCTGATTCCGCAGACGGCAACGGCCAAGTCTGCCAGTCAGTTACGTATTTACATCGACCCCGGTCATGGCGGTTACACAAGCATCGACCGCCCTCTGCCTATCATCAACCACAGCGGAGGCAACGGCGACGATGCCAACAACCCGGACACGGTGAAGTTCTACGAGAGCAACACCAATCTGCAGAAAGCATTCGGCGTCATGGAGAAACTCATCGAGATGGGATTCTCCTTCGACCGCTCGAAGGGCGCCCGCAACTTCTCCAACAACATCGTGATGTCCCGCAACGCCAACTGGGAGACAAACCTGGCGACCGTGCGCGAAGAGACGGACGTGAACAACATTGATATGTTCCTGTCCATCCACTCCAACGCTCCGGGCAACAGCGAGCCCTGGAACGTCACCAACTACCCGCTCATGCTTTACCGCGGCTACACCAGCCCCCGCGCCGACTATGCCCTGGACTACAATCTGCAGGTGCAGTCACGCGAAATGTGCTGGAAACTGTGGCGCCAGATTATTGAAAACCCGCATCACCACTGGAACGGTTATAACACGGAGTCCACTGCCTACATCAGCGGCGACATTGACTTCTACGACGATTGGATCACTTCCGGCACCTCAAAGGGCGAAGCCAAGGGTTACCTGGGCGTGCTGCGCCACCATGTCCCCGGCCTCCTGGCCGAGGGCTATTTCCACACCTACGGCCCGTCGCGCCACCGCGCCATGAACTGGGACGTGGACCGCGTGGAAGGCGCCGCCTACGCTCGCGGCATCGCCGACTATTTCGGCATCCCCCGCGAGAATACCGGCATCATCTACGGCATCATCCGCGACGGCGACCAGACGTTCTGGCACTCGGAATATGACCACACCTCCATCAACAACGACAAGTATCTGCCGCTGAACGGCGTGAAGGTGACGCTGCGCAAAGGCAGCTATGTGGTGGCCGAATATTCAACGGACGACCACTACAACGGCGCCTTCGTCTTCACCGTGGAGCCGGGCACCTACGAGGCCGACTTCGTCCTGGACGGCTATCAGGACCAGACACAGACATTCACCGTCGGCGCCTCCCGCACCATTTACCCCGAAGTGATGATGCACAAGGGCAACAGCTCCTACCGTCCCCTCGAGCTGAACTATCCCGACCCGCTCAAGGACACCGGCATCCGCGGCGCCGACAGCTTCAGCGTGCGCGCCGAGTATTCCGACGTGGACATCCCCGGCATGAGCGGACGCTGGCCGCGCCGCGTCTTCGCTCGCAACGGCCTGCTCTACATCATGGGCGTCCAGGGCGGCGGCTCCAACCCCATCCTCCTGGTCTATGACACCCGCACACGCCGCGTGGTGCGCGAACTCTCGCAGAGCGGCATGATTCTCGGCGGCGCACGTCCCATCGGCGACATGGCCCTCACCGCCGACGGCCATGTGGTTGTCTGCACCGAACAGTTCAACCAGTTCAACGATTACCAGGCATCGCAGGCCGGCGTCTCCCGCGGTCGCACACGCTTCTACTACTGGAACAACGACCTGCGCGGACTCCCCACCGGCTCCCCCGTCGAGCTCTTCAGCAGCACCATGACCGGCAACTTCTACCGCGCCAACGCCGGACACGCCTTCTCCTACAGCGGCACTCTGGCAAACGGCCGCATCGTCCAGTCCTGCATCAACGCCTATCCCGGTTCTTCCAACAAGATTTTCTACAACATCTTCAACGTGCGCAACCGCGTGCTCAAAGAGGAAGGCATGTTCGCAAACACGGTCAGTGACGATTACAGCACATACAGAGTATCACATCAACGCCGGCGAGCACAAACTCAGCTCTTATTGCACCGTGCCCACCGCCAACCTCGGCCAGAACTCCTACGGCGCCGGCTATTTCCGCCTCGGCAACCACAACTACATGGTCGTTCCCGACAATGACGGCGACGGCAACAACTACGGTCTGAAAATGCTCAACTGGCGGCTACGTCAACCTTTATCTCGTCCGCGACGGCAAGCTCACCAAATACACCTCCCGTCCCGCCGCCACACAGCGCCGCGAGATGGCCTACGGCCTCAACGGCGAGCTCACTCAGTTCATCGAATACACCTGTAGCTACTCCCTCACCGGCGATGCCGAGAACGTGGACATCGTGATACGCCGCGCCGACGGCACGGGCAACGAGATAGTGGCCCCGCAGGGAGCGCAGAAAG
>SFOH01000024.1 GCA_004552485.1 Bacteroidales bacterium
GCCCCAACAACGCCGACCACCGCCAGCAATATAACGATAAACAGTTTTTTCATAAGAATATTCACCTTTTGATATGCAAAAATCGGAGTTTTTGCTTATTGACATGCAAAGACATAAGCATTTGCTTATTGATATGCAAAGGTAAGAACTTATTTTCCAACGCGCAAGCCTCTCCCCCGCTTTCTTTACGAACCCCCCTGCATTTTTGACGAAACCCCCGCCCCGCAGGCTCGCGGCACGGTAAAAAACACCCGGAGGCGGGGCCGGGCAAAGGGCCTCATGCGCACCACCCGCAGAAAAAGCGGAACGGGGCGGGGGCACGGTATGGGAAGCCCCCGCCGGGCGGCCCGGGAGAGGGGGCGCGAAGCGGGGGCGAGAGCCGGAAAGGAGCCGGAAAGGAGCCGAAGGGGCTTGAGCCGGAGGACCGTGCCGGGAGCCTGCGGCTCCCGGAAAAATGGGTCTCCGAAGGGGGGAGCCGGCGGTCTCAGAAGAGGAAGTTGAGGCCGAGGTTGACGGAGGCGTTGCTGCTCAGGGGCACGAACTCTTTGGTGGTTTTGCCAAGGGTGTGGTCCATGCCCACGAAGAAGTTGAAGCAGCCGGGGTGGATGTTCACGAGCCAGCCAAAGCCGACGCCGAAGGTGCCGGCGCTCATGTTGACGCCGCCGTCGAGCCACTTGAGCGGGGAGACGTTGGCGGAGAGGCGGAAGTCGGTGTAGGTGTATTCGCCCTGGATGCGGGTGGTGTTGAGGAGGCCGAACTTGAGGTTGCGGTAGACGGGGAGGGCGTAGCGGGCGCCGATGTTGAGGGTGGCGCCGAGGGCGGTGGTGCGGCCGCCGGTTTCGCCGGCGTCTTCGAGCTCATAGATGGCGGAGATGTCGTCGCGGATGTTGTCCCATTGGTTCTTGAAGCTGTTGTCGGCGTTCTCGTCGGCGCTGAAGGTGTAGCGGTCGGTGTTGAAGGTTTTGTCGCCGTTGGTGGTGGCGAGGTAGTTCTTGTTCCAGCTGATGAAGCCGAGGTCGAGGATGGCGGCGGAGATTTCGAGGTCGGGGATGACCTGGTAGGCGGCGCCGAGGTCGACGGCCATACCGAAGCCGTTCATGCCGAATTTGTCGAGGTCCATGCCGTCGACGTAGGTGTGGCCGGAGTGGTGGTTGACGGCGGTTTTGTAGCGGAGGTTGCGGACGGAGGAGTTGAGGGTGGCGTTGGAGGTGACGCTCCAGTTGTCGGTGCCGAGGTTGAGGGTGGCTTTGTCGAAGCGTGCGTCCATGTCGCCGGCGCCGACGAGGAATTTGAGGGTACCGCCGACGCGCAGGCGTTTGGTGATTTCGTGGCTGTGGCCGAGGGCGATTTCGGCGTAGGCTGTGGCGCGGGCGCGGGTGTCGCTGAGGTCATAGCTGGTGTTGGAGGCACCCTCTTTGAGCAGCGAGAAGAGCGAGCGGGGCAGCTGTGCGGCCACGGAGGCGCGGGCGTTGACGGCGACGGTGTTGTAGCCCTTGAAGGCTTTGAAGCCGAAGGCGAGGACGGGGAGTTTGACGTCGGCGCCGATGCGGTTTTTGTCGGAGATGTTCTTCATGACTTCCTCGACGGAGATGGCGGGGTTGAGGAAGGTGGTTGTGCGGCCGTCGACGTTGTAGATGACGTCGCGGACGTGGAGGTTGCCCTGCATGGCTACGTTGACGTTGCCGAGGCCGGGCATGGCCACGAAGTTCTTGGAGTTGGCGAAGGCGGGGTTGCTCTGAAAGCGGTATGTGTAGTCGTCGACGAAGTATCCGGAGTTGGTATTCTGGGCGACGGCGGGGAGGCTGATGAGGGCGGCGGCGGCCAGGGCCTTTATATGTTTGGGGAGTTGCATTGTCATTGGGTTGTTGGGTATTTGACGTTTTTTGGGGAGGGATTAGTCATCAGAGGTCCTTGAGGTAGAAGCCGGATGCCGTAGCGCGGATGCCGGTGAGGGTGATGGTCATGTCGGGCGAGAGGGGTTTGCCGTCGGCGCCTGCCACGGCCGTGGCCACGTAGTGGATTCCGTCAAGGCCGCTGCCGGCGGGGATGACGCCCTGTGTCTCGACTTTCACCACGCAGTCTTTGGCGTTGGCGGGGACGGAGGCGGAGGTGATGGTGATGGGGCGGCCCTGAGCGTCGTTGATGCGGTTGCCCTTAGTGTCGACGGGATATCCGGTGAGGGTGAGGGCGACGGGGATGTTTGTGCTGACCGTTGTCTCGACGAGGAGTTTCTCGATGGTGATGTGGTCGACGTCGTCGGTGTTCCAGCCGTCGACGGTCTTGGCATAGACAATGCGGGAGTCGGCCTTGAGGCCGAGGGGGGCGGTGATGTCGTAGTCGCCGTGGACGGCGCCGTTGTCCTTGCCGAGGACAAAGTCGGTGACTTTCTGCTCGGGAACGCGGGGGTCTACGAGTTCGAAGGAGAGGGATGCGGGCAGGCCTTCGCCGGCGAGGACGTCGCCGAGGGTTGAGAATTTGATCCACTTGGCGCCCTCATAGCCCTTGATGGGCGCGGACGGGTCGGCGGGCGAGAGGACGAAGGCGGAGGTGGCGGCGGTGCCGTCGAGGACGATGTCGGCGTCGGCCGTGAACGAGCGGTCAGGCTGGCCGTTGCGGTGTGCGATGACGCGCAGTCCGGTGCGTGCGCCGAGGCCATAGGCGGCCAGCGGGTTGACGATCTTCAGATAGACCTGCGGATTCTGCAGCGCCACGTCGGTTCCCTCCTGCGAGAGGATGTCGGGGAGGCCGGAGAGCGAGACGTCGGGGATGTTCACGTCGGAGATGTCGTAGCTGATGACGCCGGTGAACGAGTTGACCGTGGTGGTTCCGAGCGTGTAGCTGACGTTGATGGTGACGGTTGCGGGCAGGCGCGAGGGGTCGGTGACGGTGAGGTCGGAGGCCTTGACGGTGCACTGGCCGCTGAGGATGTAGAACTCGCCGTCGATGCGGAACCGGCCGTCGTCGGTGTTGTCGGCGGAGGGCTTGAACTCGGCCTCGCCGGCTTTCTCCATGAAGTCGATGTCGACGCCGCCGGCGCGCACGGTGAGCATGGTGTTGGCACGGGTGGCGGTGAAGGCGGGCACGGTGAGGACGCCCGTCGATTTGTTGTACTTGGCGCCGGACATTCCGTCAACGCTGACGTTCTCGAGGCCGCGGGGCAGCTGGAGCGAGAGGTCGCTGACGGTCATGGCCTTGACCAGGCCGTCGAGCTCGGGGAAGATGATGTCGAGCATGAGCGACATGTCGCATTTCACGGCGTCGACGTCGCGGATGTATCGGCTGACGTTGCCGCTCGAGAACGAGAACGTGCGCTCGCCCGTTGCAAGGCCGAACTCGAGGGCCGGGGGCATCATGCCGGCGGGGAGGTCGCCGATGCCCGTGTCGATGACGGTCTTGGAGGGAGCGATTGTGGGCGACGTGAAGGAGATGGGGGCGACGGAGATGTCGCCGGAGTCGAAGGAGCCGCCTTTTTCGACGGCATACTCGCCATTGACGACATGCACCACATTGTCCGGGTCGTTGTAGTCGATGTTGAAGATGTTGTCAAGCTCGATGGGCTCGATGTTCACGGGGATGGTGAGATTGTTCACCGGAATTTTAACAAGGGTGTCGACGTCGCTGAGGTCGTAGTCGTTGTCAACGCAGGCCGTCAGGGCCAGACAGAGACCTAAACCGGCGAGGGCCCGGACAAATTTGTGATGCATAAGAGATTGTGTGTTATATAATTGTTTTAATCGAGTTTTTCAGGGGATAATGACTCGGGTATGCGTAATGAGTCACAAAAGTAATGAATAAACTTTAAAAATCCAACATTTTCGCCCTCAAATATGTTTCATTTCCGTCCCTCCGGCGCAAAAATCCCCGCCCTCCCGACCAACCGGCGCCATGAATTGCGAAAAAGAGCGGCGCCCGCGGGGGCGTCGCTCTTCACTATGTTCACTGGTTTGGTGCTATCGCACCGGGGGTTCGTTTACTTGATGACAACCTTGGAGGACTTGTTGCCCTGGACGCGGATGTAGAGGCCCGGGGTCAGGTTCTCGGCGCTGATCTGAACGCCGTTGAGGTTGTAGTAGAGCACGGGAGCGTCTGCATCGACACCTTCCTCGTCGACAGCGATGTCCTCGACGCCGCTGCCCAGGCCGGTGATGACGTAAGCGGCACGGGCGGGAGTGGTGACAACATTGTCGTCGGTGGGAAGTGCAACATTGTAGAAGCTGCATTTTGTGCGGGCATAGAACGAGAGGTTGCCGGCGTAGTCATAGGTCATGTAAACCTGGTTGTCGGAGGTGGGAGCGTCGAACTTGTACTTGAGGGTGAAGGTCGGTTTGCCTTCGTTCCAGGTGAGGTCGTAGATGCCGAGCTTGCCGATTTCGGAGACAGCGGCGGTCTTGCCGTCGGCGGAGATGGCCAGGCCTGCAGTGCAGTTGTCCATGCCTTCGATGGCGCTTGACTGGTAGAGGACGTTGCCTTCTTTGTCAGCATAGAGGAAGCCGGGGCAGCCGGTGGTGTTGTTGCCGGAGCCGCGCACCTGCGATGCGAAGAAGCCGTCGGGAGTGGCGATGAAGTGTACGTTGGTGTTGGCCAGGATGCTCTTCAGGCCGAGAATCTTGGAGGGAGCAACGCCCCAGGTCTTGGCAGTGCCCATGTCGTAGCGAACGACCTGGTTGCCCGCGAGGTCCTCGTCGAAGGTGTACATCACGCCGTCGCAGTAGCCGACGCCGGGGGTGCCGGAGCCGACTTTCACGCCGTTGTTGGTGATGAGGCCGTTACCGTCCATGGTGCCTTCGAATACGGAGTAGGGCTCGACGTCGGGAGTGGTGACGTCAAAGGCAGCGACGCCGTGCGAGGTGTCGCCCCACGAGGCAAGGAGAATCTCGTTGCCGCGAACGGCACCGCGCATGGGCGATGAGGTGTTAGCTTTAGCACCGCCGATGACTGCGCAGTTCTTGTGGATGAGCGAGTGGGTCTTGGTGCCGGCGGGGTCGTAGATGTTGATGCCGCGGTTGCCGGCAGCGTAGGCGACGGTCATACCGAAGGCGTCGGCCTCGGGATCGTTGAAGTGGTCGACACCGCCGCGGAGTGTGCCGCTGACGGAAGCGTCGACAGCCTCGATGGCGCCGACAGCGGGAACAGCGATTGAGCTGTTGGTGACGGCGACGCTCCATGAGTAGTTGACGTTCTTGTTGAGGTCGTTGGCGTCAACCTGAGCTGAGCCGCTCTCGCCCTTGGCAAGAGCTCCGACGGGATATTCAACGTTGGCTGAACCGTCGGCGGGGGTGAGGACGATCTTGGCATCCTTCACGTCGGAAGAAACCTTGAACGAGAGGGTGTAGACGGCGTCGTTCTTCTCCTGTTTGAGGTCGTAGGCGAAGGCGCGGAGATGAACGTTCTGGGTGGCGCCGCGGGTGGTGAAGCGCGAAACCTTGCCGCCGCGAACGGCGTAGAGGTTCATGTAGGCAGCGGTGACGTTGCCTTCGGCATCGGCGTCTACTTCGGGCTCACCGGCAGCAGCGGCCGTTGCCTCGGCGTCGGCCTCGGCGATGGCGGTGTTGGTGGTGGCCACGGGAGCGGCGTCGGTGAGGTTGTTGAGGTCAACGAGGCGCACGCCGCCGTTCTTGCCCTCGGCGGGGTTGTCAGCGACAGCCATGAACGAGTGACCGGCATAGCGGTAGTAACCGGCGCCTATTGCGGGAGTGCCTGCGCCTTCACCGGCCTCGGTGATGTTGGTGAGGTCATTGAAACCGGCTTTGAAGGGAGCCAGTTTTGAAGAAGTTACGATGAACGAGTCAGCATCGTCCGGAGCGGTGGTGAACAGGTAGTCATCGCCCAGTTTTGTGCCGGCGAAGTTGGCGTGAACAGCGCTGTTGATGAAAGTGCCGGAGGCCATTTCACCGTCGATGATGGTGTAGGCGTTGCCGAAGATGCGGCGGCTCTCGTACCAAGACTCGGCGGGCATTATTATCTTACCGTCGGCCAGAGTGCCGGAGTAGGCCATTGTTGAGCCCACGTAAGCGCGGTACATGTTTCCGGAGAGTTTTGAAGTGAACATCTTCACGGGGTTTCCGGTGGGAAGGCCGTTTTCGTCGTTCTCCCAGCGGTAAACAGACACTTCGCCGCGCTCTTCGCCGGCTTCGAGCTGGCTGTCGCTGAACTCGTTGAGGGTCTGGTTGCAGGCCACGAGGACGCCGTCAGCGGTGAGCTGGATGTCGGAGATGTCGCGCTGAGCATAGCTCAGGCCGGATGTTCCTTCAACGGAGACGTTGGCCAGAACGGCCTTCTCCTTGGTGTCGTAAACGAGAATGGTGGGCACGGGCTTCTCATCCTTGCTCTGGGCCAGGATGTAGAGCTTGCCGTTGCGGGCGATGGCGCGGCGCACGGTCTTGTCGGCGAGGGCCTCGATAGGCTCGTCCACGTAGCTCTGCTCAAAGACGTATTCTTCGCCGGCATGGATTGCGGGGTTGGTCACAGGGTCGGGATAGTTCTCGTAGACGATTGTGGGAGGCACGTAGTTGACGCTTTCGAGGTTGATGGAGGGCTGGGCGAGGCCGGCGGCGGTCACTTCAACTTCGATGGGCTCGTTGGCCTTGTACTCGTCGGAGGAGGCGACAACGGTGTACTTGCCGGGCTCGAGGTCACGGAAGACGTAAGCGCCGTTGTAGTAGTTGTCGGTGGTGTATGTTGCCACTTCCTTGCCGTCCTTGGAGAGCACGACTTTGACGCCGTTGAGGGGCTTGTAGGCGTCCTCGGTGGTGGGATTGGGCTTGTAGGCGTTGTCCTTGAATTTCTCGTGGAGGTCACGTACGCAGCCGTAGATGACGCCGGTCTTCTCTTTCTCCAGGCCGAAGTAGTCGGCGATGCCGTGGGCGTAGGCGTCGCCTTCAACGCGGCAGACGTCGAAGTTCATGGCGCGGTGGCGTGCGGGCTGATAGGTGTGGAAGTATCCCTCCACCAGGTATCCGGGGGTGTGGTGGCGCAGAGCGCCCAGGTAGCCGTAGGCGCCGTTGTCGCCCGTGACGCCGGTGCCGTAGAAGTCCAGGTCACCGCGGATGTTCATGTTGGTGGCGGAGTAGTAGGTCCACTGGCCGTATTTGTTGGCGAAGGCATAGGGCCAACTCTTCTGAGCCATGGTTTTGCTGGTGGTCATCATGGTGTTGTCCAGGCCTGCGGTTGAGCCGGCCTCGCAGGAGTCATATCCGCGATAGATGTAGAGGGGATAGTTGGTGTTTGTGCCCTCAGTGGCGGCGTTGGAGTGGATGGAGATGAACATGTCAAAGTTGTTGGCGTCCACCTCGGCGCTGATTTCAGAGAGGCTGCGGTTGTAGTAATCAAGGTCGGCGGGCACTTCCTTGCCCTCACCTTTCAGCTGTGTTGCGGTGCCGTTGTCCTCGTGGAAGGGGCCGCATTTCACGTGGCTCATGACAATGTTGTTGCTCATGTCACGTGCGGCGCCAATCTGCCATCGCTCGCCGGTTTGGTTGAGGGAGGGGTCAAATTTCAGACCGTATTCACGCAGGTCCTCCAGCAGGCCGAAAGCCTTCCAGAGGTTGGTGTTAGACTCAAAGAAGCTGAGCGTGTCCGTGTTTGTGCGTGAGTAAGCGCCGTGTCCCACCAGGGTGCAGGGGCGGTCGTTGGCGGTCCAGGAGCCGTGGCCGGGGTTGATGTAAATACGGAGCTCGTCAGCGGTCTTTGCGGAGGCGCCAACGGCAACGGCCAGCGCCAGCGCTGAAGTAAGTAATATCTTTTTCATGACAGACGCTTATTTACGGAGGTTAATAATGTAAACCTCACCGGTGGGAGTGGTGAAAGCCACGCGCGAACCGTCGGCCGAAGCCGAAGGATAAGTGGCGATCACAGAGTCGTCGGTGAGTTTCTGAACAGCGTTGGTGTTGACATCGAGTGCAACGATCGAGCAGGCCTTGAGCTGCTGGTCCTGACCGGCCACCTCGTCCTGACCGACGAGCATGTCGTTGCCGGCCCAGACGGCGGCGCGGAGCGGACCGTGGCTCTTGACATCAGAGCCGTCGAGGTTGCAGGTGAAGCAGCCTTTGCCCACCAGCCAGTAGCACACGCGGGTGCCGGCCGGATTGACCGAAGCCCAGATGTAGGAACCGCGGCCCTGAGGGTCGATGGTGCGGGTGCGGCCGTTGACCGTGACGTCAAGATGGCCGAAGTTGATGGCTGCGAACGGAGCCTTTACGGCCTTCTCGCTGCCCAGGGCAACCGCGCGGGCCTTGCTCTTCTCCTGAGCATTGACGCTGCCGCCCACCACAGCATAGCCGTGGGCGAGCTTGCGCGTGGCCTTCACGATGGTTTTCACACTGCCGTCCGAGAGGTTCACGGCCTCCAGGGCATTGTAACGCAGATGCTTCTTGTCATAGGTCGGACGCGTGTAGACCACGTTGTTGCCGTCTGCTGACACGGTGAAATTGTACAGACCGGCGCCGTTGGCAATAGTAGCCTGGGAGCCGTCAGCCAGATTCACCTTCTTGAGCGCTTGAGCGGTGTTGGTCACCACAAAAGAGCCGTCCGGGCTGATGGCCGCCTTCTCAGAGAGCACACCGTCCACACGGGTGACAGACTCCACTGTCACCAGCTGGGCCGATGCCGTCAGGAAAGCCAGCACAGCAGCCGCCGTCATGAAAAATTTTTTCATAAACAGTTTGGTTTAAAAAGTTGGTTTTTGGGGATTGGTTTTAGATTATTGAGGTGAGTTGATTTCGAGACCGAAGTCAGAATGATGCGTTATACGTTTTTTTGGCGGGCGAGAGGGGGGGATTTAAGGGGTTGGGTGATTGTTTATTTAAGGGGGAGTGATTTTGCGGAGCGTTTTTTGGGGATTGACGGGGTTGATTGCTAAGAAGCCGGCGTCAAAAAAAGAAGACTAACCATAGCTTGCAAAACGACCTTGAATTCGGCTAAACGAGCCGGAGAAAACGCCACGCCGGCCCACAACTAATAAATTCGCACTGAAACACCACAAATATACGTCAATTTTTGGTTTTATCCTCACTTTTTAAACTATTTTAACACCGATTTTAACACACCCACTCCCCCGTGGAATTGAAGATTTGAAATTGCCAACAAGTTGTGGGCAATTCTTGTGAAAAAGAAAGGGGGCGGGAAATAGCGGAGGAGGGGAAGGAGGGAGGGGAGGAGGGGGGGAGCGAATTTTTTTGCGGAATATTGGGGGTGGAGGTGCGGGTATGTCGCGTTTTTTCATTAATTTTGCAGAACCGTTTAGAACCGTTTAGAACCGTTTAGAACCGTTTAGAACTAAACTATGATTAATATTTAGAACTAAACTATGATCAATAATTTGCTTTTTGACCTGGGCGGGGTCATCATGGACATTCGTAAGGAGGACTGCGTGACGGCTTTCGAGAAGCTCGGACTGCCCGACGCGGCCGCTTACTTCGGCGATTTTGTGCAGCAGGAGCCGTTCGCCTCTCTGGAGAGCGGCCATCTCTCGGTGCGCGAATTCCACGACATTCTGCGTCCGCGTTTTCCCCAGCCTGTCACCAACGCCCAGATTGACAACGCCTTTCAGCAGTTTCTGAAGGGTATTCCCGTGGAGCGCCTCCAGCAGCTGCGCTCGCTGCGCAAGCGTTTCAACCTCTACCTGCTCTCGAACACGAATCCCATCATGTGGAAAAACCGCATCGCCATGGAGTTCGGCAAGGAGGGGCTGAACGTGCACGACTATTTTGACGGCATCACCACGTCGTTCGCCGCGAAGGCCATGAAGCCGGCGCCGGAGATTTTCGAGTATGCCGCGGCCACGATGGAGATTGTGCCCGACCAGACGCTGTTCCTGGACGATAGCGAGGCCAACTGCCGCGCCGCCGAGGCTCTTGGCTGGCACGCCGCACACGTGCCCGTCGGCACGAGTTTCATGGATGTTATAGACAACTATCTGACTGAGCACAAATGAGTTATGCGGCGGTCATAGGAACTTTCGACGGCCTACACCGCGGCCATCAGCGTCTGCTCGAGCAGCTGCGCGAGGTGGCCGAGGCGCGCGGTCTGCAGTCTATGGCCGTGACGTTCACGGAGCATCCGATGGCCCACATTCCGCCGTTCGCAGTACCCCCGCGCTTGTGCGACAATGCGCGGCGTATCAGGCTGTTAGAGCAATCGGTCGACAAGGTCGTGGTGCTCGACTTCAGCACGATAAAGCACCTGACGGCTGCGCAGTTCATGGAGCGCCTGGCCGCGCTGGGCGTGACGGTGCTGCTCATGGGCTATGACACGCGCTTCGGCTCGGACATGCCGCGTGAGGCCGAGGTCTACCGCACGGCCGCCTCTGCCGCGGGCATCACCGTGGTCTTCTGCTCAACGGCCGTGCACACCGACGACGGCGCCGTAATCGCCTCTTCCTCAATCCGCAAGGCGCTGGCCGACGGCGACGTGGCCACGGCAGCGCTGATGCTGGGCCGTCCGTACGCCGTGACCGGAACGGTGGACGCCGGACGCGGCCAGGGTCGCACCATCGGCTTCCCCACGGCCAATGTCCGCCCCGACGACCCGGAGGTGGCCGTCCCCGCCCCGGGTGTCTACGCCTGTGTGGCTGATGCGGTCAGTGCCAACGGCTCCACTATCTTCCGCGACCGCCCCGCGATGGTGAACATCGGCACGTGCCCCACCTTCGTCCCCGACGGCCGCAAAATCACCATCGAGGCCCATATCCCGGGCTTCGCCGGCGACCTCTACGGCGCCACGCTTTCCCTGCGCTTCGTGCGCCGCATGCGTTCGGAGCGCGCCTTCCCCTCGGTGGAAGCCCTCAAGGCGCAGCTCCACAGCGACGCCGCCAAGACTCTTGAAATCCTCAAACAGGCCGGCCTCGGAAATCCGCACTGATTGCCCCGCGCGCCGACCCCTGACATATAATATACCTGTACCATGAAAAAGTTGAAGATCGGACTGCTCGGATGGATTATCGTGGCAATCGCCGCGGGCATCGGCGTCGGCGTTGTGGCGCCCATGTGGTGCGCGAGGCTGATGGCCACGTTCGGCAGCGTGTTCTCCCAGTTCCTGGGCTTTATGATTCCGCTGATTATCGTGGGATTCGTGACGCCGGCCATCGCCGACGTGGGCTCGCGCGCCGGCAAACTCCTCGTTGCCACGGCTCTGCTGGCCTATTTCGCCACCTTCTTTGCGGGCATGCTCTCCTACTTCACGGGCACGCTCACCTTCCCGTGGCTCATCGGCGGCGAGGAGGGGCTGGCGGTGGTGACGTCGGCCCAGCCCGTCAAGCCGTATTTCACCGTCGAGATTCCGCCGCTCATGCCGGTGATGACGGCGCTGGTGCTCTCGTTCATGCTGGGCCTGGGCATTGCCTTCACGCGCACCGACGCCCTGCGCAACGTGGCCGTCGAGCTGCGCGACATCGTGGCCAAGACTATACGCGTGGCCATACTGCCGCTGCTGCCGGTCTACATCTTCACCATCTTCCTGAACATGACCGTCGAGGGGCAGGTGGCCGTCATCCTGCGCGCCTTCATGAAGGTCATCCTCGTCATCTTCATCCTCCACATCTTCATCCTGCTGCTGCAATACTGCATCGCGGCGTGCTTCAACCGCGGCAATCCGCTGAAGATGCTGCGCACGATGCTGCCGGCCTATTTCACGGCGCTGGGCACGCAGAGCTCGGCGGCCACCATCCCGGTGACGCTGCGTCAGACCATAGCCATGGGCGTCGACAAGGACGTGGCGGGCTTCGTGGTGCCCCTGTGCGCGACCATCCACATGTCGGGCTCGGCGCTGAAAATCACGGCATGTGCGCTGGCGCTGCTCATCATGCACAACCAGCCCCACGAGCTGGGTATGTTCCTGGAGTTCACGGCCATGCTGGGCATCAGCATTGTGGCGGCTCCGGGCATCCCCGGCGGCGCCATCATGGCCAGTCTGGGCATCCTGGGCTCAATCCTGGGCTTCGACCAGCAGATGCTGGCGCTGATGATCGCGCTGTACATCGCCATGGACTCGTTCGGCACGGCCTGCAACGTCACCGGCGACGGCGCCCTGGCCGTTATCCTCAACCGCTTCTTCAGCAAGAAAGGCGCCGTCCCCGCGGCTCCGGACGCTCACTGATGCAAAAAAAAGCACCGCACGCGGCTCTCCCGGGAACAGTACCGGCGGAGCCGCGTGCGGCGTTTTAGGGTAGGGGGTCTCGCCCCTTTCTCAATGAGGTTTCTTTATTTGGCGGCGAGGATGCTGGGAGCCACGTAGGTGCGGGCGCCGAGCTCCTGGTCGAAGGTGTAGAGAGCCAGACCGTTGTCGCCGATGAGTTTCAGGCGGTCGATGAGGGTGTGGCAGTTGTCCTCTTCCTCAACCTGCTCGCTGATGAACCAGTTCAGGCGCTCGCGGGTGGCGTAGTCCTTCTCTTCCTCGGCGAGGGCGTAGAGGTTGTTGATCAGAGAGGTCACCTTCTCCTCGTGCTCGAGCGTGGCCTGGAAGGCGGCGAGCTCGCTGGCCCAGGTGGTGGGAACGGCGGCGATGGCTTTCAGCACAACGCGGCCGCCGCGGGCGTTCACATAGTTGCGGAAAATCTCGGCGTGAGCCAGCTCTTCCTGGAACTGTACGTTGAACCAGTTGGCGATGCCGGGACGGCCCTCGGCCTCGAAGTGCATGGCCATTGACAGATAGAGATAGGCTGACCACATCTCAGCGTTAATCTGCTCATTCAGAGCGTCTTGTAACTTGGGTGATAACATAATATAAATGTTTTACAGGGGTTTGTTTCTTGAATTTCTTCGTTTGCTGAACACAAAATTACAACAAATTTCGTGACTCTCCAAAATTATTTTTCCGCTTCTTTTTAATGTGTATGTCACGGCAAAATATTAATTTTGCAAAACTTATGGAATTAGAGGATTACATAGCCGCACATATCGACGCCGAGCCCGACGTTCTCCACGCTCTCTACCGGCGCACCCACTTGACGCATCTCTACCCGCGCATGTGCTCGGGCCACGTCCAGGGGCGCCTGCTGAAGATGCTGACGGAGATGATTCGTCCGAGCCGCATCCTGGAGCTGGGCACGTTCACGGGCTACTCCGCGCTGTGCTTCGCCGAGGGCATGCCCGAGGGCTGCACGCTCGACACTGTCGAGCTCGACGACGAGATGGAGCCGGAGCTCACGGCCCTCTTCGCCGCCTCGCCGCGCGCCTCGGACATACGCCTCCACATCGGCGACGCTCTCACGGTGGTGCCCGCCCTGCCCGGGACGTGGGACATGGTGTTCATCGACGCCAACAAGCGCCACTATCGCGGGTACCTCGACATGGTCATCGACCGCGTTCCCGCCGGCGGATTCATCCTCGCCGACAACACGCTCTGGGACGGCCACATCCTCGACGACACCACCTGCCGCGACGCCCAGTCGCGCGCCATCGCCGCCTTCAACGACTATGTCGCCGCCCATCCCCGCCTCGAGAAGGTGATTCTCCCCGTCCGCGACGGCCTCACAATCATGCGGGTAATCAGATAAAGCGCCCCGCGCCGCCACGGACTTCTAACTTTTCACCCGCGTGAGGCGTTTATTAGTTACGTATAACATAAAAACACAAAAGATATGGAATCAACAAGACAAGCAAAAATAGCCCGTCTGATACAGAAAGAGCTCAGCGAGATCTTCCGTCAGCAGACGGCGAAAACCCACGGCGTGCTCATCTCTGTGAGCGCCGTCCGCGTGAGCCCCGACCTGTCAATCGCCCGCGCCTATCTGAGCGTCTTCCCATCGGAAAAGGGCAAGGAGATGATTGAGAGCATCAACGCCAACGCCCGCACCATCCGCTATGAGCTGGCCCAGAAAGTGCGCTTCCAGCTGCGCAAGACGCCCGAGCTGTCGTTCTACTTGGACGACTCGCTCGACTACATCGAAAACATCGACCATCTGCTGCAGAAATAAACCCCCGAGGACTTGTTTCCGTTAAGAATAGCCTGGAGATACGTCAAGGCGCGCAAAAGCCACCGCGCCGTGAACATCATTGCCTGGATAGCCGTGGGCGGCGTTGCCGTCGCCGTGGCTGCCATGGTGGTGGTGCTCAGCATCTACAACGGTTTCGAGCAGCTCAGCGCCCAGCGCATGTCGCGCATGGACCCGCAGCTTTTGGTGCAGCGCACGGACGGGCGCATGATTGAGAACGCCGACTCGCTGGCCGCCGCCCTGGAGCGCATCGCCGGCGTGGAGGCCGCCGACCCGGTCATCACCGAACGCGCCCTCATCATGACCGACATGGGCCAGATGCCCGTTGTCTTCAAGGCCGTTCCCGCCGGCTACGACCGCCGCAACATCGCCCTCGACTCGCTCATGGAGGCCGGCGCCTATGCCACGCAGACCGCCTCCGGCTATCCCGCCGCGGCCGTCTCCGTCGGCGTCGCTAACAAACTGGCGGTCATCCCCGAACAGGCCCCGCTCGCCAACATCTACGTGCCGCGCCGCGTGGGTCGCATCAACCCCGCCAACCCCGGCGCCGCCTTCGCCCGGGAGTCGATGGTGGTCAGCGGCGTCTTCCGCACCGACGATCAGGACGTCGACGCCGACCACATCATCATCCCCCTCGCCGTGGCCCGCGAACTGCTCGACTACGACACTCAGGGCTCGGCCGTGGACCTGCGCCTCAGTCCCGACGCCTCAGCCGTTAAGGTTCAGCGCGCCGTGCAGGACGCCGTCGGCGACGGCATCTCCGTTCAGAACCGCCTCGAGCAGCGCAGCGAGAACTTCCGCATGATCGCCATCGAGAAGTGGGTGACGTTCATGATGCTCCTGATGGTGCTCGTCATCGCCCTGTTCAACATCGTCAGCACCCTCTCGCTCCTCGTCATCGAGAAGCGTGACAACATGTCGACCCTGCGCGCCATCGGTGCCACGCGCCACAGCGTGGGCAGCATCTTCGCCTGGCAGGGATTCATCGTCACGGTCACCGGCGGCGTCATCGGCATCGTCCTAGGCGTCGCTCTCGCCCTGACCCAGGAATACGGCCACGTCATCACCCTCGGAAGCCGCCCCGGCACGGCCGTCGTCGACTATTATCCCGTGAGTCTGCTCGTCACCGACCTGCTCATCGTCTTCGCCGCCGTCCTCGCCGTCTCCCTGCTCATGACGCTCGTGGCGCGTCTCCTCGCCGCCAAAAACTCTTAAGCCCCCTTACTTAATTCACAATGCAGACAATTCTCTTTCACGACACCATATTCGGCCCCATCCACTCGCGCCGCCTGGGCACCAGCCTCGGCGTGAACCTCATGCCGCGCGATGGCAAGGTGTGCTCGTTCGACTGCCTCTACTGCGAGGCCGGCTACAACGCCCAGGGCCCCGGCAAGGCCGGTCTCCCCTCGCGCGAAGAGGTGGCGCGGCTGCTCGAGCAGAAGTTGCAGGAGATGCACGCCCAAGGGCAGAGCCTCGACGTCATCACCTTCTCCGGCAACGGCGAGCCCACGCTCCACCCCGACTTCGCCGGAGTCGTCGACGATGTCCTCCGCCTGCGCGACCGCTACTTCACCGCCGCAAAAGTCTCCGTGCTGGCCAACTCCACCCAGCTTCACCGCCCCGACGTCTGCGACGCCCTCCGACGTGTCGACAACAACATCCTCAAACTCGACAGCGCCGTCGAATCGACCATGCACGCCCTCGACCGCCCCGCCTCCCCGGCCTTCACCGTCGAGAAAGTCATCCCTCAGTTAGCCGAATTTCCCCATAACGCCATCATACAGACCATGTTCACCCGCGGCTCCCACGACGGCGTCGCCGTGGACAATACCACCCCCGCCGAGGTCGACGCCCTCATCGACGCCTACCGCCGCATCAACCCGCGCGAGATAATGGTCTACTCCATCGACCGACGCACCCCCGAGCAGTCGCTGCAGAAAATCCCCGCCGACGAGCTCCGCGCCATCGCCGACCGCATCACCCGCGAGACATCCATCCCCGTTCAGCTCACCCTCTGAACCCTTTCCCCTCCCCCCGCGTTTATATTTAACTGAAACTCACCCACATAAATCAAATAAGAAACATAAATCACATAAATAACATAAAACCCCCACAATCATGGAAATCAAAGATTTTGACCGCATCAGCTACGCCCTCGGCCTGAGCATGGGCAACAACTTCAAAGCCTCCGGCATCAAAGCCATCAACGTTCAGGACTTCGCCGACGGCGTCGCCGCCGTATACAACGGCCTCGCTCCCCGCATGAGCTACGACGAAGCCAAGAAAGAGATTCAGGAATACTTCACCAAGATGCAGGCCGAGCAGGAAGCCGCCCAGGCCCAGATGGCCGAAGTCAACGCCAAAGCCGGCCGCGACTTCCTCGAGGAGAACGGCAAACGCGTCGAAGTGAAAACCACCGCCAGCGGCCTCCAGTACGAAGTGCTCCAGGAAGGCAGCGGCAAACAGCCCAAAGCCGAGGACTTCGTGACCGTCCACTACACCGGCAAACTCATCGACGGCACCGTCTTCGACAGCTCCGTCGAGCGCGGCGAACCCGCCACCTTCGGCGTCACCCAGGTTATCCCCGGTTGGGTTGAAGCCCTCCAGCTCATGAAAGAAGGCGCCAAATACCGTCTCTTCATCCCCAGCCAGCTCGCCTACGGTCCCCAGGGTGCCGGCCCTATCGGCCCCAACCAGACCCTCATCTTCGACGTCGAGCTCATCAAAGTCGGCAAGTAAAACACCACCGCTATGCGCAAATATTTCGCAACACTCCTCCTGGCCATCTTCTCCATCGGTGCCGCCTCCGCACAGGTCATGACCGACGCCGAAGTCGACTCGCTCAGCCGTGCCGCCGCCACAATCATGGGCTATTCAGTCAACAAATCCGTTGCTAACCTCGAAGGCACCGGCGTCATCATCGACGACAAAGTCTTCAACAAAGCCCTCTTCGACGCCCTCGAAGGCACCAACACCGGCTTCACCATCGAGACCGCCGACAAATACATCGGCCGCATGGTCGAGCGCATGAACCAGGCGTATGCCGACCAGCAGACCGCCTTCGTCGACTCCATGGCCACCGTCAAAAAAGCAAAGATACTGGAGGGCGGCGTCGTGCTCATCACCGAGAAAAAAGGCAAAGGCCGCCTGGCCACTGCCGCCGACTCCGTCAAGATTAACTACGAAGGACGACTCGTCAACGGCACCGTCTTCGACCACACCACCGAGCCCGTTATCTTCTCCGTCAAAGACCTCGTGAAAGGCTTCACCGAAGGCCTCGAGAACATGCAGGCCGGCGGCACCTACCGCCTCGTCATCCCCTCGTCGATGGCCTACGGCCCGCAGGGCGTTCCCGGCACCATCCCCGGCAACTCCGCCCTCGACTTCACCGTCACCGTCCTCGCCATCATCCCGCCCACGCCCACCGTCGAAGTGCCCGCTCCCGAAGCCAAATAGCGCGCCCCTTCGCCCCCTCCCTTATTTCTTCCCCCACAAAAAAGGCCGCCCCTCCGGGCGGCTTTTTTTGTGCCCCTCCCCGCCTCCGTGCCGGCTTCCGTGACCGTGCCGGGAGCCTGCGGCTCCCGGTCTGCGTCTGCCAACGAACCCGCAGGGTTCGTTCACGGTAAAGCGCGGGGTTGTTGGGGCATGGGCAAAAAAAAATTATCCGTCATCTCGACGAATAATCTTCTTACCTTAAATCTAATACCATGAAAAACTGATGCAAAGTTATGCTTTTTATGTTATACAACATAATTTTCAAGCAAGAAAATTACTGTCTTTATATTTCTTTAACTTATTATTTCACAAAATTTACAGAAATTAACGGAAAAGCCCTTGCACCGTCCTTTTTCCTCCCGGCGTCCCGGGGGCGCGAGAGAGTGGGTGGCGCCCGGGGGAAGGGAGGGGATACCGGCCGGCGCGAGCGGGGGTGGGGTCCGGCGCAGGGGGGAGGGAGCGGGGTGGCAGCCGGGGGAGCGAGGGAGAGCGACCCCGCGGCGCCATAGCCGTGAACAGGGGAGGGGGATGCGAGGGCGAGCGGAGGGTGGCGGGGTGCCCCCGCGGCGGGGGAGAGGACGCGGGGCCCGGTGTGGTTGACCGTGCCGGAAGCCTGCGGCTTCCGGTTGGCCGGCAAAGGTCCGGAGGGCGGGGCCGCCAAAGCGAGCGGCCGCCGGTGTCGAAAGACACGGGCGGCCGCGGGGTTTCAGGGATGAGGGCCTTGATTCAGAGCCTCTTGGGCTCGCGTTCGCGGAGGTTAGTCGCGGCTGCTGCCGCCGAAGATGCGAAGGAGGTAGAGGAAAAGGTTGATGAAATCAAGGTAGAGGTTCAGCGCGCCGAGTACGGCGAGGCGTCCAAGGGTATCCTGCGGAGCCACGGCGGCGATGTTCTTGACCTGCTGGGTGTCCCAGGCGGTGAGGCCCACGAAAATCAGTACGCCGACGATGGAGATGATCCAGTCCATGGTGCTGCTTTTCAGGAAGATGTTCACCAGCATGGCGATGATCAGGCCGAAGAGAGCCATCATCAGGAATGAGCCGAACTTCGAGAGGTCGCGGTCGGTGCTATAGCCGTAGATGCTCATTGCGCCGAACACGCCGGCCGTGATGAAGAATGTCTTGGCGATCATCACATGGGTGTAGGCCAGGAATATCGGTGCGAGCATCAGGCCGTTCAGGGCGGCGAAAATCACGAAGAGGGCGGTGGCGGTGGCGGTGCTGATTTTGTTGATGCCGGCGCTGACGCCGAACACAATGGCCAGCTCGCCGATGGCCATTACCCAGAATGCCCATGAGTTGTTGGCGAACCACTGGAGGTAGCCAAAGCTGTTGCCGCATACGTAGGCGAGCACGCCGGTGAGGGCCAGGCCCACGGTCATGATCAGGTACACGCGCTTCATCACGCTGCTGACTCTGGTGTCGGAGACAGCGTAGGTGGTTTCATAGCTGTTGTTGTAATCCATAAAATAAATAAGTTATTGTGTTGTGTTTAATCTATATACATATCAAATACTGTGCCAAATCCGGGGCTCACATACGCTCGGGAACGGTTATGCCGAGCAGGGCTGTTGCGGAGCGGAGGATGCGCGCTGTCTGGGCGGAGAGGGCGAGGCGCATGGAGCGCACGGCGGCATTCTCTTCGCGCAGGATGGGGTGATCGTGGTAGAAGCCGTTGTAGGCTTTGGCCACCTCGTAGGCATAGTTGGCGATGACGGCGGGCGAGAGGGTGTTGCCGGCTTTGGCGACGATGTCGGGGAAGTCGGCAAGGAGCTGGATGAGAGCCACTTCGCGCTCGTCGGGCTCGACGCCGGCATAGTCGACGGGCACGAATCCCGACTCCTTGTTCTTGCGGAGTGCCGAGCAGATGCGGGCGTGGGTGTATTGGATGAAGGGGCCGGTGTTGCCGTTGAAGTCGATGCTCTCGCGGGGGTTGAAGAGCATGTTGTTGCGGGGGTTGACCTTGAGCAGGAAGTATTTGAGAGCGCCCAGGCCCACCACTTCGGCAATGGCGGCGCGCTCCTCGCTGCTGAGGCCGTCGAGTTTGCCGGCTTCGGCAGCCACTTCGGCGGCCGAGGTGACCATCTGGTCCATGAGGTCGTCGGCGTCGACGACGGTGCCCTCACGCGATTTCATCTTGCCCTCGGGGAGTTCGACCATGCCGTAGGAGAAGTGCACGAGGTCCTTGCCCCACGCGAAGCCGAGTTTGTCGAGGAGCAGCGAGAGCACCTGGAAGTGGTAGTTCTGCTCGTTGCCGACAACATAGATCATGCGGTCGATGGGATAGTCGCGGAAGCGGAGTTTGGCCGTGCCGATGTCCTGGGTCATGTAGACCGAGGTGCCGTCCGAGCGCAGCAGGAGCTTGTGGTCGAGGCCGTCGGCGGTGAGGTCGGCCCAAACCGAGCCGTCGTCCTTGCGGTACATGATGCCTTTCTCGAGGCCTTCCATGACCTTTTCCTTGCCTTCGAGGTAAGTCTCTGACTCATAATAGATTTTGTCGAAGTCTACACCTAAGCGGCGGTATGTCTCGTCGAAGCCGGCGTAGACCCATTCGTTCATCATCTTCCACAGGGCGCGCACCTCGGGGTCCTTGGCTTCCCAGCGGCGCAGCATCTCGCGGGCTTCGAGCATGAGGGGCGACTGAGCCTTGGCCTCATCTTCGGTCAAGCCTTTGGCGCACAGCTCTTTGACCTGCTCCTTGTAGTGACGGTCGAAGAGCACGTAGAAGTCACCGATCAGATGGTCGCCCTTCTTGCCGGCCTTCTCGGGAGTGATGCCGTTGCCCCACTTCTGCCAGGCGAGCATCGACTTGCAGATGTGGATGCCGCGGTCGTTGACGATGTTGGTCTTGACGACGCGGTTGCCGTTGGCCTTGAGAATCTGGGCCAGCGAATAGCCCAGCAGGTTGTTGCGCACGTGGCCCAGGTGGAGGGGCTTGTTGGTGTTCGGCGACGAGTATTCGATCATCACCAGGGGCGAGGAATCAGTGGCCGTGCGGATGCCGAAGTTCTCGGTGGCGGACATCTCTTTGAGGACCTCGGCCCAGTGGGCCTGGTCGATAACAATGTTGAGGAAGCCCTGGACGGCGTTGGTGCGCGCAACCTCGTCGACATGCTCCGTGAGCCAGGCGCCAATCTCCTGAGCGACAGCCACCGGCGCCTTGCGGGCGGCTTTCACCCACGGGAAGACGACAACGGTCACGTTGCCTTCGAAGTCCTTGCGCGTGGCCTGGAGCTGCACCTTGTCGGCAGGCGTCTCCACGCCGTATAACTCTTTCACAGCGGCTGAAACGCCCTGCTGAATCTTTTCTTCTACGCTCATATACTTTTGTTTGGGTTCGTTTGCTAATCTGTTTGCTTTTGCAAAGTTACTCAATTTTTCGTGATTTGCAATTATCCGCCAGCCTCTTAACGCAGGGTTGCGGAATATTTTACGTATTTAGGCCCCGTTTTTAACCTCTCTTTTGCCAAATTATTGTAATTTTGTCAGCGCAACCCCCCTGTTATGAAAATCCTCCGTTTATTCCTATATATACTCCTTGCGACGGTGACGGCATCGGCCGCGCCCGGACCCGCGGCCGACTCGGCCCGTCAGAAAACGGTGCTCCACGCCCAGAACCTGCTCAACATGCCTCCCGCCGGCGCCAATGTCACCGACTCGCTGCGCGACATCGTCGACGCCCTGGGCCGCAACGGCAATTTCGACGACTATTATTTCGCGGCCGAGAACCTGCTCATCGACCAGCTCTTTCGCTCGAACCGCTTCAAGGAGGCCGACAACGCGGCATTGCGCATGGAGGAGGAAGCGCGCCGCAAAGGCATGCGCACGGCCATGGCCATGAGCCACCGTGTCCGCGGCCAGATGTTCTACAAGCTTTCGCAGCCGCGCCGTGCCATGGCCGAGCTCGACACGGCTCTGCGCCTCACGCCCGACTTCCGCGAGAGTCTCAACGCCTTCACCACCTACGCCAGCATCAACGAGTGGCGCGTCATCGCGGGCCGTGCCGTCGCCGACACCGCCGTTGTCGGCGATGCCCGCCGCCGCTACATCCGTGCTGTCCGCCACTGGAGCGAGCATGGATGGTCCGAGCCGACAGCCCATTTCGCCGTCACCGCCCTGGCTTTTGCCGCCGACGAGACCGCCCGCGACAATGCCTGCGCCGTCGCCCTCCTGGACAGCGCCGAAGCCATGATTGTGCCGCAGCTGCCGGCGCGCGTCTACGAGCACTACCACCGCG
Source organism: Bacteroidales bacterium (assembly GCA_004552485.1). GTDB lineage: Bacteria > Bacteroidota > Bacteroidia > Bacteroidales > Muribaculaceae > CAG-873. The sequence continues at coordinate 21,656 of SFOH01000024.1, forward strand.
CCCGCGCCATGGCCGAAGCCGCCCGCGGCAACTTCGACCGGGCGCTGGAGTCCGCCAATCTGCTGCTTTCGACCCACGCCAACTATCCCTGGTTCTACATGGAGGACCTGCGTCTGCGCGCCGACCTGCTCCGCCGCGCCGGTCGCCATGACAGCTCCATCGCCGACTATGCCCGCTATGCCGCCATGCGCGACTCCCTCTCTTCCGAACAAATCGGACATCAGCTCGCCGACCTCACCACCCTCTACCACACCGAGCTCGAGGCCGAACACCGCCGCGCCTCGCTCTACCGCATCGTAGGCCTCTGCGGCGTCTCCCTCCTGCTGCTGATTCTGCTGATAGTCTCGCTGAGAGCCGCACACCGCCAGCGCCGCCACAACCGTCTGCTCGTCGAGCACCTGCGCGAACTCGACAGCCGCCTCGCCGCCGCCGAGAAGCCTGCCGAGGCTCCAACCGCCGCACCTCAACAGCAGCCCTCGTCCGCTCAGGAGTCGCTCATCGCGCGCCTCGACCGCTACATGGACACCGAGCAGCCCTACGTCAACCCCGCCCTGGGCCGCCAGGAGCTGGCACGCGCCATGCAGGTCTCGCCCGACGCCGTAGCCCGCTCCATACGCGACGCCCGCGACCTCTCCGTCCTGGCCTACATCAACTCGCACCGCCTCGACCACGCCCGCCGCGTCCTGGAGTCGGACTCCACGGAGACGCTCACCGAGATTGCCGCGCGCCTCGGATTCGGAACACTCCGCACCTTCCAGCGCACTTTCTCCGACCGCTTCTCCATGCCGCCCTCGCGCTATCGTTCCCTCGCCCGCAAGAATTAACCAATTAGTCCAATTGGTCCAATTAGTCCAATTGGCCTTATTAGCCTAATTAGCAGGCGCCTTCGTGCTGAGACGCCGAAATTGTCGCTGTCTTCTCCCAAAATTGTCGCCCTTTTCTCGACTCTCGTGACGCAAAGTTATCATAATTTTGTGTCTCTAATCCTATTGTCCGTTTCCAAGCATTTTTATCTCATCATTATCCCATACTATTCTTTATGAAAAAATTTCTGAAAACACTCCCGGTTGTGCTGGCATCGCTCTGCCTCGCCGCACTTCCCGCCTGTGACGACAACGATGGCGACAGCCCCGTCAACCCCTTCCATCCCAACATCGTAGGCTCCTCGACCGACCGCTATGTGACCAGCGAGAACGGCCCCAAGAATGGTCAGTCGGAACGCTCCTCCGACAATTTCTCCACAAAGGACATGAAGGGTTCGTCCATCATCTGGTATGTCGAAGACGACATCACCTTCGACATCAAGTGTGACGTCAGCGGCAAAGACCCCTATTATGCCACAAACGTGAAGAACGGCACGGTCACCCCCAACACCAATGCCGACAATCTCTACATCGCCAACCCGAAAAACGCGCCGAAGCACACCTTCCAGGTTCATTACCGCGCCTTTGACCCCGACGACGGCTCGCTCATCATCTGGTCGGCCAAGGACCATCAGAACGGCCAGAGCCACCGCTCGTCCGACAACTTCGAATTCGGCCCCAACTGCTACTACCGCGTCGAGTGCCCCTCATCAGTCACCTTTGACATCTACGAGGACGTCTCCGGCGCCAACGACAACCGCGTCTACACCGGCGTCAAAAACGGAACGGTGCTGGAGCGCAGTCAGTACGACGACCTCTACATCTACTCCCCCCAAGGCGCCTCCGACGCCTTCTCCATCAAATTCGTGCCCCTCGACTATCCCTGGATGAAGAATGTCCCCGACAACACTCTCATCTCGTCGCTCACCATCCCCGGCACCCACGACTCCGGTACGAAAAAGGCCGGAACGGGCTACTCCATGTGCCAGCACTTCACCATCGAAGAGCAACTCTACGCCGGCATCCGCTTCTTCGACGTCCGCCTCAACGAGGACCTCGAGCTCTGCCATGCCGACGACGGCTGCGAGGTCTACTTCGACCAGGTGCTCACCTGGATGAACAACTTCCTGGACAGCCATCCCACCGAGATGCTCATCATGCGCGTCAAGCAGGAGAAAGGCTCCATCAGCGGCCGCCTGCGCGACTTCTTCAACGACCACTCCGACCTGGTCAAATACGTCAGCCGCAAGGAGACCCTGCCCTCCAAACTCGGCGACGCCCGCAAGTCAATCGTCATGCTGCGCGAGTTCCCGCGTCCCGAAGAAAACAAGGAGTGGGGCGTGGACATCACCTCGGGCTGGCCCCACGACTGTGCCGGCACGCTGACAACGCCCAAGAATGAGAAGATATACATCGAAGACCGCTACTATTCAACGTCCGAAGCCATCCACGACACTAATGAGAAGCAGCGTCTCGTGCGCGAGGGCATGGAGGATGCCAACGCCAACACCTCTATCTACCACCTCATCTTCACCTCCATCGCCACGCGCGCCGTCACCGGTCCCTACGACTATGCCTGGGGTGGCAACACCTGCGACAACCCCATGAACCCGTGGCTCAGCAACCACCTCGACGGCCTGCTCAAGAGCCGTCCCTACCATGGCGGCATCGTCATCATGGACTTCTATTCGCGCAACGGCAATGACAACGACTGGGAGCTCGTTCCCAAGCTCATCAACCTCAACTTCACCACCGACGTCGTGCCCTATCTCAAGAACTAACTAGTCCAATTAGTCCAATTAGTCCAATAGTGCGGCCGGCCTCCTCGGGGGGTCGGCCGCTGCTGTTGAAAACCCTGTCGAAAACCTCCCGAAAACTCTTCTATATCTTTCAAAAACATTCCTTGCTTTTTCCGGGGATTTCTCTATAACAAATCCTCCTCCCAATTTTCCAAATTAGTTTTTCTTTTTCTTTCATAAACTTCTCTTCACCTTTCTATGCAGTTTTCTACACAAAAAATGTGGTTATAAGCGGAAAAGTTACTAACTTTGCATATTGTTGACAGCATGTTGATAATTCACCTAATTGCATGATTATTAAAGGAAGAGCCTGTTGAAAAGCTGTTCACTACTTCTCCTTTGATGTTTAATGTCATTTATGCAAGTTTTTTTGGTGTAAGTTTTCAAAGCTTTCAACACCCATTATTATTGTTATCCTTTTTTTAAAAGAAAAAATTTTTCATTCAAAATAAAAACATAAGAATAAATGAATGTTGAAAACCGCCCCGGCGGCGCCCCTGCGCCCGAAGCCTGCCGGGAAGAGATAAAGGCCACGCAGAGCTCCGCCGCCGACATGGCCCGCGATATTCTGCGTCTGAAGAAGGAGAAGGATGCCGTTATCCTGGCCCACTACTACCAGCGCCCCGAGATTCAGGACCTGGCCGACTACATCGGCGACTCGCTGGCCCTGGCCCGCATCGCCACAACGCTCCCCAACAAGGTCATCGTCCTCTGCGGCGTCCACTTCATGGGCGAGACCGCCAAGATTCTCTGCCCGGACAAAACAGTGATTGTCCCCGACACCTCCGCCGGATGCTCGTTGGCCGACAGCTGCCCCGCTCCCGAGTTCGAGGCCTTCATCAAGGAGCACCCCGGCTACACGGTCATCTCTTACGTGAACACCTCCGCCGCCGTCAAGGCTCTCACCGATGTGGTGGTCACCTCCGGCAACGCCCGCAAGATAGTAGAGTCGTTCCCCGCCGACGAAAAAATTATCTTCGGACCCGACCGCAACCTCGGCAACTACATCAACTCTGTCACCGGCCGCAGCATGCTCCTCTGGGACGGCGCCTGCCACGTCCACGAGCAGTTCTCGCTGGAGAAGATCGTTGCCCTCAAGAAAGAGCATCCCGAGGCACTGGTGCTGGCCCACCCCGAGTGCCCCAAGCACCTGCTCATGGTGGCCGACAAGGTGGGCTCCACCGCCGTCCTCCTCGACTATGCCGTCAATTCGCCCGCTCGTGAATTCATCGTGGCCACCGAGAGCGGCATCCTCCACAAGATGCGCCAGGCCTGCCCCGACAAAACATTCATCCCGGCGCCGCCCAACGACAGCACATGCGCCTGCAACGAGTGCTCGTTTATGAAGCTCAACACCCTGTCCAAGCTCCTCGAAAGCCTGCGTACCCTCTCGCCCCAGGTCGAGGTCGACGCCGCCATCATCGACCGCGCACGCCGCCCCATCGAGCGTATGCTCTCCCTCTCCTGAATCCTCATAACGCCCCTTTTATAATAAGAAACAATATAAGACATGGAATACAATCATAAAGCCATCGAGAAGAAATGGCAGCAATACTGGAAAGAGAATAAAACCTACAAGGCCGAGACCGACGCCTCGCGTCCCAAGTTCTATGTGCTGGACATGTTCCCCTATCCCTCCGGCGCCGGCCTCCACGTGGGCCATCCCTTAGGCTATATTGCCTCCGACATCTTCTCGCGCTACAAACGTCTGCGCGGCTTCAACGTGCTCCATCCCATGGGCTACGATGCCTACGGCCTCCCCGCCGAGCAGTATGCCATCCAGACGGGCCAGCACCCCGAGGTAACCACCGTCCGCAACATCGCCCGCTACCGCGAGCAGCTTGACAAGATCGGCTTCTGCTATGACTGGGACCGCGAGCTGAAGACCTGCGACCCGGAGTATTACCGCTGGACCCAGTGGGCCTTCAAGCGCATGTTCCTCAGCTATTACAGCTACGACACCGACAAGGCCGAGCCCATCGAAAAACTCATCGCCCACTTCGAGAAAGAGGGCAGCGCCTCGCTGAACGTGGCCTGCTCGAAGCCCCTGAAGTTCACCGCCGAAGAGTGGAAGGCAATGTCGGAGAAGGAGAAGAGCGACGTGCTCATGAACTACCGCATCGCCTACCTCGGCAACACCATGGTCAACTGGTGTCCCAAACTGGGCACCGTCCTCGCCAACGACGAGGTCAGCGAAGGCCTCTCGATCCGCGGCGGCTATCCCGTCGAGCAGAAGGTGATGTACCAGTGGTGCCTGCGCGTGTCGGCCTATGCCGAGCGCCTGCTCAAAGGCCTGGAGAAACTCGACTGGACCGACTCGCTCAAGGAGACCCAGCGCAACTGGATCGGCCGCAGCGAGGGCGCTCAGATGCGCTTCCACGTCGAGGGCACGGACGTCGACCTCGAAATCTTCACCACCCGCGCCGACACTGTCTTCGGCGTCACCTTCATGGTGCTCGCCCCCGAGAGCAAATATGTAGCCATGGTCACCACCCCCGAGCACAAGCAGGAGGTGGAGGAATATCTGCGCGCCACCAAGAGCAAGACCGAGCGCGAGCGCCTCATCGACAAGAAAGTCAGCGGCGTCTTCACCGGTGCATACGCCCGCAACCCCCTGAGCGGCAAGCTCATCCCCATCTGGGTCAGCGACTATGTCCTCGCCGGCTACGGAACGGGCGCCATCATGGCCGTGCCCGCCCACGACAGCCGCGACTATGCCTTCGCCCGCAAGTTCGACCTCCCCATCATTCCCCTCATCGAGGGCGCCGACGTCTCCGAGGAGAGTTTCGACGCCAAAGAGGGCATCATGACCAACTCGTGCGGCCCCGAGCTCAACCTCAACGGCCTCACCGTCAAGGAGGCCATCGCCGCCACCAAGAAGTTCATCCACGAGAAAGGCATCGGCGAGGTGAAGGTCAACTACCGTCTCCGCGACGCCATCTTCAGCCGCCAGCGCTACTGGGGCGAGCCCTTCCCCGTCTACTATAAGGACGGCATCCCCAACGTCCTCGACGACGACCGTCTGCCCCTGCTCCTCCCCGAGATTGACAAATACCTGCCCACCGAGAGCGGCGAGCCGCCCCTGGGCCGCGCCAAAAACTGGCAGACCGAGGAAGGCTACAAGCTCGAACTCAACACCATGCCAGGTTTCGCCGGCTCGTCGGCCTACTATCTCCGCTACATGGACCCCCGCAACTCCGAGGCCCTCGTCTCGCCCGAGGCTAACGCCTACTGGCGCAACGTCGACCTCTACATCGGCGGCACGGAGCATGCCACCGGCCACCTCATCTACTCCCGCTTCTGGAACAAGTTCCTCTATGACCTGGGCCTCATTGTCGAGGACGAGCCCTTCAAAAAGCTCATCAACCAGGGCATGATTCAGGGACGCTCAAACTTCGTATACCGCATCAAGGACACGAACACCTTCGTCTCCGCCGGCCTGAAAAAGGACTACGACGTGACGCCCATCCATGTAGACGTAAACATAGTCAGCAACGACATCCTCGACACGGAGAAATTCCGCGCCTGGCGCCCCGAGTTCGCCGATGCCGAGTTCATCCTCGAGGACGGCAAATACGTCTGCGGCTGGGCCGTGGAGAAGATGTCCAAGTCGATGTTCAACGTGGTCAACCCCGACGACATTGTCGACCGCTACGGCGCCGACACCCTCCGCCTCTACGAGATGTTCCTCGGCCCGCTCGAGCAGAGCAAACCCTGGGATACCAACGGCATCGACGGCGTCAACCGCTTCATCAAAAAACTCTGGAACCTCTTCTTCAAGGGCGACACCTGTCTGGTAGACGATGCAAAGCCCACCGCCGACAACCTCCGCTCGATCCACAAACTCATCAAGAAGGTCACCTCCGACATCGAGGGCTTCTCGTTCAACACCTCCATCGCCGCCTTCATGATCTGCGTCAACGAGCTGAGCGCCCAGAAGTGTCACAGCCGCGAAGTGCTCGGCCAGCTGCTCGTGCTCCTCGCCCCCTTCGCTCCACATGTCACCGAAGAACTCTGGCACTCCGCACTCGGCAATGACACCACCATCTGCGACGCCGCATGGCCCGTCTACGACGAGAAATACCTCAAGGAAGACACCGTCAACTATGCCGTCTCCTTCAACGGCAAGGCACGCTTCACCATCACCGTCGCCGCCGACACCGACCGCGCCGAGGTCGAGCGCCTCGCCCTCTCCAACGAGGCTGCCGCAAAATGGCTGGACGGCAAGCAGGTTGTAAAAGTTATCGTTGTTCCGCGCAAGATTGTGAATATTGTTGTAAAATGAGAAAACCGCTTATTTTCATAATGGCGCTGGCGGCAGCGGCCTCCGTGGCATTTGCCCAAAAGCCCAAGGCCAAGCCTGCCGCCCGCCCCGCCGCTGCCTCCAAGCCCGCGCTCTCGCTCAAGGAGCAGGGCGAGAAGGCCGTGCGCGCCTACGACCGCGAAGCCATCGCCTCGGTCATCAGCCGCTGGAAGACGTCGGCAGGCGCCTCTGAGCCCGCCGACCTGCGCAGCCTCCGCAACCGCTCCGTAGCCATCTCAAACATGCTGGGGCGCGTGGAGAACATCGTGGTCGTCGACACCCTCTCCGTTCCGCGCGACAAATTCTTCGAGCACTATCGCCTCAGCCCCGATGCCGGAATACTCTCCGGAACGGCCGATGAGCCCGAGTTCACCCTCGCCTCCGGAACAGAGTTGTTCTACACCGCACGCGACACCGCCGGCGTCTCGCACATCATGCATGCCGACATTCTCGACGACGGCTCGCTCGACGCCGAGCATCCCGTCGACCTCTCCCTGCCCGCCGGCGTCGACGCCTCATTCCCCTTCATGGCTGACGACGGCACGACGCTCTATTTCGCCGCACGCACCGACGACGAAAACTCGCTCGGCGGTTACGACCTCTACATGACCCGCCGCGGCGAAGACGGCTTATACCTCGAGCCCACGAATCTGGGTATGCCCTACAACTCGCCCTACAACGACTATATGCTCGTGATGGACGAAGGCACCGGCCTGGGATGGTGGGCCTCCGACCGCGGCGCCGCCCCCGACTCCGTCACCGTCTTCATCTTCGTTCCCAACAAGTCGCGCGTCAACTACGACCCTGACACAGAGAACATTGAGGCGTTGGCACTCATAAAAGACCCTGCCGCCACACGTCCCGCCGACTTCGACCGCAACGCCGTCCTCGACCGCCTCGAGAATATCCCCCGTGCCACTGCTGACGCCGGCGAAAACGCCTTCCCGCCCGTCTCGCTCGGCAACGGACGCGTGCTCACCTCGCCCGACCGGTTCACCGCCGCCGGCGCCGAAGCCCTGGTTGACGCCTACCTCGAAGCCTACAACAACCTCCGCGAGAGCGAACAGACCCTCGCCCACCTCCGCGACGTCTACGCCGCCGGCGACCACAGCGTTGCCGCCGACATCCGCGCCGCCGAAGCCGCCCTCCCCGGCCTCCGCCGCGCCCTCATCACGCGCCGCAACGCCCTCATCCGCTCCGCCCTCCGCCACTGATCCCCGCCTCCGGCCGACC
>SFOH01000025.1 GCA_004552485.1 Bacteroidales bacterium
AAGAAGCTGCGCCTTGTGCTCCACGCCACCCGCATATCCTCCCCTGCCACGCGCTGCCACAACGCGATGGCAGGGGATTATCACATGCAGCGGATTGCGGCCCAACGCTCGACCAACGGCACGTGCCGCCTCCGGACTCCCGATCCTCCGGGCCAACTCGCCATACGTCACCGTCTCGCCATACGGCACATCCTCCAGCGCCTCCAACACCCGACGCGTCATCCCCGTCGCCGTCATTAGCAGCGGCAGCTGAAACACCCTCAGCCGACCCTGAAAATACAGCTCTAACTGACGCTTCGCCTCCGCCAGCACCCCTCCACTCATCCCCTCATCCACGCTCGTCACACGCTCCGAGCACCAGCACTCCGAACGGACTCGCATACTCGCTCAATATCATCTTCTTGTTAATCATCTTCTTAATCTTATAACTCATCCCCCAAAGTTACGCATTTTTTCTTGAAATCCCATCCCTCCGGACCACCACCCTCCCAAAAACTTCCCATCCATCCCATCCATCACATAAATCACATCCGTCACATCCATCACATCCATTACATAAATCACATCCATCACATAAATCACATCCCTTTCTCGCATTTTTCTCCTCAAAATTGCCCCCTCACGCAATTTTTACGCAATTATTTTGGCCATGGCCGCGAAAATTCTTATCTTTGTGGGTAATTCATGAATTAACCGACAATGTTTAAGAAAATATTAGCTGCCTTCGTGGGCTCGCTGGCCGCAATTTGGATTTCGGCCATTGTGATGCTGGTGATTTTTTTCGCCTTCATCGGGTCGCTGGTTTCCTCTGACCCCGCTACGGTTGTGCAGAAACACTCCATCTTACATCTCGACCTCTCCGGCGTCATCGACGAGTATCAGTCTCACATGAGCGTCCAGCAGCTGGTTCAGGCCAACGGCGAGATGCCGTCGCGCCTCGACCAATATCTTGAGGCCGTGGACATTGCCGCCCACGACCCATACGTCGACTGCATCTATCTCGACTGCGACAACTCGGTGCTCGGCATGGCCGGCCGACAGGAGCTCGTCGAGGCTCTGCTGCGTTTCCGCAAGGCCGGCAAGAAGGTCTACGCCTACGCCGACGTCTATTCGCAGGGCGACTACTATGTCGCCACCGCCGCCGACCGCCTCACGGTCAATCCCTCGGGCATGGTCGACGTCCACGGCCTGGGCGTTGCAATCCCCTTCTTCAAGTCGGCTCTCGACAAACTCGGCATCACGGTGCAGGTCTTCAAGGTGGGCCGCTTCAAGAGTGCCGTCGAGCCCTATCTGCTCACCGAACCCTCCGAGCCCTCCCGCCTGCAGACGATGGAATACATCGACGCCATATGGAAAAGCATGAGTGCCACCATCGCCGCCAATCGCAAGGTGTCGCCCGCCAAGGTCACCGCATGGGCCGACTCGCTGATTATGACCGTCGGCACCAAAGAGCTTGTGGCGCAGAAAGTTGTGGACGCCACGCTCTATCGCCGGCAGATGGAGGATGAACTCCGCAAAGCCTCGTCGGTCAGCGCCGACGACGACCTGCGTCTTGTCACTCCCGCCGAATACCTCGACTCCGACCCGCGTGCCCGCGCCATCGCCTTCGAGAACAAGGTTAACGACAAACTCACCGGCGAGGGCTACTTCGCCGTCCTCTATGCCGTCGGCGACATCGTCGACTCGGGCAACGACGGCATAGTCGGTCCCAAGATGGTCAGCGAGATTCTCGACCTGGCCAACGACAAAGACGTTAAAGGCCTGGTGCTCAGGGTCAACTCGCCCGGCGGCTCGGCCTTCGCCAGCGAACAGATTTGGGAGGCGCTCCAATATTTCAAGTCAAAGAAGAAGCCCTTCTACGTCTCGATGTCCGACTATGCCGCTTCCGGCGGTTACTACATCTCGTGCGGCGCAGACCGCATCTATGCCGATGCCAACACCATCACCGGCTCCATCGGCATCTTCGGCATGATGCCCTGCATGAAGGGTCTGCTCACCGACAAGCTTGGCATCAACATCGCCACCATCGGCAACACCCCCAACGCCACTTTCCCCTCCATCACGCAGCCCATGACGCCGGCACAGGCGGCAGCCATGCAGCGGCATGTCGAGCAGGGCTACGACCTGTTCACCTCGCGCGTAGCCGCCGGCCGCCACATGTCGCAGGACAGTGTTAAGCAGATTGCCGAGGGCCGCGTCTATGCCGGTGCGCAGGCTCTGCGCCTGGGCCTCGTCGACAAGCTCGGCGGCGTTGACATGGCCATCCGCGACATGGCCGCGACGCTGAAGATGAACCCCGACAACTACGCCAGCTTCCCCGACGTGCAGATGTCGCCGCTGATGGCCATCCTGGCCCAGTCCGACCTCAGCTCGTCAGCCGTCACGGGCGTCTACTCCGGCGGCGCACACAATCCCGACATCACCCTCGCCGGCGACATCCGCAGTCTCGCTTCGGCCTATGCTTCGGCCACGGCTATCCCCGGCGTGGACGTCGCCTCGTTGCGCGCCCGTCTCAAAGTGCTCCTCGACGCACGCCGCCAGGGCTTTGTACAGGCCCGCATGGCCCCCGTCACAATCGAATAAGCATCAACTCCACCCATCCACTCATAAACTCATCCACTCATCCACTCTCATGGCACAACGCTCCCCGGTAGCAAAGGCTCTCCTCATTCCCCTCTCCAAACTATATGGAGCGGGCACCTGGGCGCGTAACAAGATGTACGACCTCAACCTGGCCAAACAGACCAAGTTCGACATCCCGGTGGTCTGCATCGGCAATATCGCCGTGGGCGGAACGGGCAAGACGCCACACACGGAGTATATCACCGACCTGCTCAGCCGCCACTATCGCATCGCCATCCTCAGCCGCGGTTACAAGCGTCACACCAAGGGCTTCGTGCTCGCTTCGAAGCACACGGGGCCGCGCGAGCTGGGCGACGAGAGTTTTCAGATGTACCGCAAATTCGGCGGCCGCATCCCGGTGGCTGTGTGCGAGGACCGCGTGGCCGGCATACGCGAACTACGCCGTCTGATGCCTGACCTGCAGGTTATTATCCTCGACGACGCCTTCCAGCATCGCGCCGTCCTTCCCACCATTGCCATTGTGCTCACCGAGTTCGACCGGCCCCTCTTCGAGGACCATCTCCTCCCCTACGGACGGCTCCGCGAGAGCAAGGCCGCCCTCCATCGCGCCGACATCGTCATCGCCACCAAGTGCCGCCAGGGAATCAAGCCCATCGAGTTCAACATCTTCGACAAACAGCTCGACCTCATCCCCGCCCAGGAGCGCTTCTTCTCGCGCTTCGCCTACGACGGGCTGCGGCCGGTGTTCCCCGACGCGGTCCACAACTTCACCCCTATCATGGAGGACCTTCTCGAGGACGATATGCTCCTGGCCGTCTCCGGCATCGCCAACCCGCGGCCTTTTGTGCGCTACGTCAAGAGTTTCCTGCCGAAGGTGCGCGTCGATGTCTTCCCCGACCATCACGAGTTCACACGCGCCGACATGGACCACATACTCCAGCGCTTCTCCACGATGAACGGCCGGCGCCGCTACATCATCACCACCGAGAAAGACGCCATGCGCCTCATGGCCAATCCCTACTTCCCCCACGAGCTCAAGCCATACATCTTCTATCTGCCCATCCATGTGGAATTTGTCGAGCGTCCCGACCAGGGGCCCGGGGCCTTCGACCAGGCGCTGCTGCGGATGCTCAAGCCTCACATCAAATCATAGCCGAATCCCGCTCTGAACAAGAACTTTTGGCGCCCGCAGCGCGTTATTCCTACAGTGCCTCCCGCGCCCGAACACATAAAAGACATTAAAGATACCATAACATAAAACTAAGTAACAACATGCTTGAAAAAATCAAAGAGACTGCCGAATTCCTGAAAGCTCAGGTGGCAGAAATGCCTAAAATCGCAATCATCCTCGGCTCCGGCCTCGGCAACCTTGTCGACCACATGACCGACAAAAAGGTCATCCCTTACAAGAATATTCCCAACTTCCCCGTCAGCACTGTGGCCGGCCACTCCGGCAACTTTGTCTTTGGCAAACTCGGCGACAAGAGCGTCATCGCCATGCAGGGCCGTTTCCACTATTATGAGGGCTACGACATGAAGACCGTCACCTTCCCCGTCCGCGTCTTCAAGGCTCTCGGCGTCGAGACTCTCTTCGTCTCCAACGCTGCCGGCGGCATGAACAAGGAGTTCAAGGTGGGCGACGTGATGGTCATCACCGACCAGATCAACCTCTTCCCCGAGAATCCTCTCCGCGGCAAGAACTACGAGGAGCTCGGCCCGCGCTTCCCCGCCATGACCGAGCCCTACAGCCACGAGCTCATCAAGAAGGCCGACGAGATTGCAAACGAGAAGGGCATCCGCATCATGCACGGTGTCTATGTCGGCGTCACCGGTCCCACGTTCGAGACTCCCGCCGAGTATGAGTACTTCCGCGTAATCGGCGGCGACGCTGTCGGCATGTCCACCGTTCCCGAGGTTATCGTTGCACGCCACATGGACATGAAGGTCTTCGGCGTCAGCGTCATCACCGACCTCGGCGGCAAGGAAATCACCACTGTTCCCAGCCACGAGGAGGTTACTCAGGCTGCCGAGAACGCCGCTCCCGTTATGCTGACTCTGGTCAAGGAGCTGGTTAACCGCATCTGAGCCTTGTCCAAGCGACATCGCTTCTGACTCTTTACGCTTTTTGCCGGGCCCCGCGTCTCTCGCGGGGCCTTACATAAATTTTGGAATCTACTGATTATGACTGAAATTTCAAGTCTGGGAGAATTCGGCCTCATCGACCGTCTCACCGCCGGTCTCCCCGCCGGCCACGCCTCCACGGTGATGGCCGTTGGCGACGATGCCGCCCAGCTCCACTATGACGGCTCGACGGATGTCCTCGTCACCACCGACCTGCTGTTGGAGGGTGTCCACTTCGACCTCACCTACGTGCCGCTCAAGCACTTGGGCTACAAGGCCGCTGTCGTCAACTTCTCGGACATTTACGCCATGAACGGCCAGCCGCGGCAGATCACGGTGTCGCTGGGCATCAGCGCGCGTTTTGCCGTGGAGCACATCGACGAGCTCTACGCGGGCATCCGTCTGGCCTGCGAGGAGTATGGCGTGGACATTGTCGGCGGCGACACCACGGCCTCGCGCCAGGGGCTGGTTATTTCGATAACGTGCATCGGCGAGGCGCCGGCCGACAAGGTGGTGCGCCGTTCGGGCGCCAAGCCCACGGACATCATCTGCGTGAGCGGCGACCTGGGCGCGGCCTACATGGGTCTGCAGGTGCTCGAGCGCGAGAAGGTGGCGTCGGCCGGGCAGCGCGACTTTGTCCCCAATTTCGCCGGCAAGGAATATCTGATCGAGCGTCAGCTCAAGCCGGAGGCGCGCCGCGACATCATCGCCGAACTCGCCGAGGCATCGATTGTGCCGACCGCGATGATGGACATCAGCGACGGGCTCAGCTCGGAGCTCATCCACATCTGCAAGGACAGTCACGTGGGCTGCCGCGTCTACGAGGACCGAATCCCCATCGACTATCAGACGGCCGTCATGGCCGAGGAGCTGAACATGAATCTGGTCACGGCCGCCCTCAACGGCGGCGAGGACTATGAGCTTCTGTTCACGGTGCCTCTCGCCGACCACGACCGCGTAAAGGACCTCAAGGGTGTGCACGTCATCGGTTACATCACTGACGAGGACAAAGGCTGCGCACTCGTGGGCAGCGACGGCGAGTCGGAGATTCCTCTCCGCGCCCAGGGCTTCAATCCGCTGGCCGCCGAGGAGGTCCCGGAAGAGCCCAAGCAGGCCAATGTGGAGGCGAAATCTTCCGATTCGGAAAAATAAACGCCCCGGCATAGGCCTCAACTCAAAAATAATGTGTAATTTTGCAGGGTGAAACGTCCGCGCGCTTTCCATCCCGGCCGTTTCCCCGCAAATCAGCACATTTATATATATACAGAGAAAGATTGAGAGAATATGATTAATCGCATTCTGATTCGTATCAAGGTTGTCCAGCTCCTTTACTCCTACCTGCTTACTCAGACCGACTTCCGCATTGAGCAGGAGCCCGACGGCGCCTCAAATGACAAAAAATTCGCCTACGCAGCCTATCTCAATCTGATGCTGCTCATCCTGGAAATATGCGGCCTGAGCACGCGTCCCCAGGCCGGCAAAGGCAGTGTCACCGCCGACCGCAAGCTCGCCAACGGCAAGCTGGCCAAGGCCCTCGCCGCCGACCCGACGGTGCGCCGCATCATTCTCCGCAACTCCACCGACATCGACGCGCTGCGCCCCGTGGCTCAGCATCTCCACGACACTATCGTCGCCTCCGCCGTCTACCGCGAGTATCACCGCAAGCGCAAGGCCGAGCTGGCCGAGGAGGTGAATATGTGGATTGCCGTGGTGGAGACTATCTTCGCCAAAGACCCGGTCCTCGACAAGGCGATGCGCGCGCTCGACGGTTACAGCAACGTGGGATACCGCCGCGCCGTGATGCAGTTGGCCAACACGCTGCGCTCGTTCTACGGCGCCTCGGCCTCTTATGTTCAGGCCTACAATGCGCTCAAGGAGAGTCTCGACAAGGCTTACGAGCTCTATCTCAGCATCTTCGTGCTCATCACGGAGCTCACCCGCGAGCAGGAGGCGCGTCTCGAGACGGCTATGACGAAGCACCTGGCAACGTCCGAGGAGCGCAATCCCAACCGCCGTTTCGTCGACAATCGCCTGGCAGCACGTCTGGCCGAATCGCCCGCCCTCCAGGCTCTGCTCAAGGAGCATCCGGTGAGCTGGGACACTGACTTCAGTCTCATCAACCGGCTTCTCTCGGAGATCACGTCGTCGCAGATCTACCGCGACTATATGGACGCTCCGGAGTCGTCGTTCGAGGCCGACTGCGAGTTCTGGCGCGATATTCTCCGCTCGGTCATCTTCCCCGGCGACGCTCTCTCAGAGGCTCTCGAGGACAAGAGCATCTTCTGGAACGACGACCTCCAGACGATGGGTACGTTCGTGCTCAAGACCATCCGCAATGCCGAGCAGGCCGAGGGCGAGGACATCAGCTTCTTCCCGCAGTACAAGGATGAGGAGGACGCCAAGTTCGGCGCCGAGTTGTTCACGGACGCTGTCGACCACCGCGAGGACTACCGCGCCCTCGTCGAGAAATTCATCAACACGGGCAACTGGGACCCCGACCGTCTGGCCTTCATGGACATCGTGATTCTCACGGTGGCTATTGCCGAGCTCAAGAACTATCCCAATATCCCGGTCGTTGTAACTATGAACGAGTACATCGAAATCGCCAACAACTACTCAACGGCCAAGAGCGGCCAGTTCATCAACGGCGTGCTCTCTTCGATTGCCCGCGACCTGCGCGAGTCCGGCGAGATTGCCAAATAAACAGGGCTTCCCTCCCCGGCCTAATGCCTGTTAGTCCCTCTTAATTTCGTCTATTATCTCATCATTTAATACCCTCAATAACAATGCTTGACTTAACTGTTCTCCTTGACGGAGCAGCTGCCGCAGCCCCCGCTGCCGGCGCACAGCCCAACGGTGGCGACGCCTGGACCACTATACTCATGTTCGGCGGCATCATCCTCATTTTCTACTTCTTCATGATTCGCCCTCAGCAGAAAAAGCAGAAGAAGCTGCGCGAGGAGCGCAACGCCATGACCAAGGGTACGAACGTGGTCACCGCCGGCGGCATCTACGGCCGTATTCAGGAGGTGGGCGACACCTACTTCATCATCTCCGTTGACGGCAGCGTGAAGCTGAAGGTTGACAAAAACTCTGTCTATCCCAGCGCTGCTGACGCCTCTACCGACGCCAACAACTCCACGGTCAGCAAGGGCTGATCCCCTTCCCTCCGCGTTCTGAGCGACGGGGCTTGCCGGGTTGTGCCCGCATGGCTCCCCGTCTCTGAAGCACGGCGGCAATGAGTCTGCAATGAAGATTCGCTTAGCAGCATTACGCACCCGTATTCACAGCGCACTGAGCAGCCGTGTGGGGCGTAACGCGCTAACTTTCGCGGTCTTCGTGCTCATTGCCTCCGTGCTTTGGGTTGTTATGGCCCTCAACGAGGACCGCACTATCGATGTCCGCGCCACGGTGCGAGTGGTCAATGTCCCCGACTCGCTCAAGCTGATTTCTTATCTGCCCGAGGATGTGAGCATCAGTGTCCGCGCCACGGGCAACGAGCTGCTGACGTTCTCGGTCAGTCGCAAGGCGGAGCTGCTGGTAGACTATAAGTACTATGCCCGCAACGGTCATATATCGCTGTCTTCCACGGAGATGCGCACGCTGGCACGGCGTATGCTGGGCCAGGGCTCGCAGATTCAGGCGATGACACCCGACACGCTGAGTCTGTGGTACACGGGGCGCCGGCCGGTGCGTCTGCCGGTGCGTGTCGATGCTTCGGTGACGACGCTGCCCAACTGCGCGCTCACCCGGCCGGTGGTGTCGGCACTCGACTCGGTGCTGGTCTATTCGCTCCATCCGCTGCCGCCCGATTTTATGGCGGTGCCCACGGCTCATCTTGTGCTCACGGATGTGGCCAAGTCGCAGAATGCGCGTGTGGCGCTGGTGACACCCCCGGGGGCTCGCGCCTATCCCGACTCGGTGATGCTGGGCATCAATGTGGAGCCGATGATTTCGAAGCGCGTTCAGGTGCCGGTGCGACCGCTCAATGTGCCGTCGCATCTCAAGATGATTCTTATTCCCGCGAAGGTGTCGGTCAACTACACGGTGCCGATGAGTCGTTTCGACGACACTCAGCCGGTCTTTGACGCGGTGGCCGACTTCAACTCGCTGGACGGCTCGTTCTCGTCGAACCGCATCAAGGTGGAGCTGCAGCGCGCCGAGGGCAATTTCCTGGAGGTCTATCTCTCCGCCGACAGCATTGAATATATCATTGAACAGAAATGAATAAACCCGTTCTCACAGCCGTCACCGGCGGCATTGGCGCCGGCAAAAGTGTGGTGTGCCGCATGCTGCGCTGCATGGGCTTTCCGGTCTATGACTGCGACGAGCGTGCCCGCGCCATCATCGCCGAACTGCCTGCCCTTCAGAAAGATATCTCGGAAAAGATCTGCAAGGATGCCTTCCGCGAGGATGGCTCGTACAACCGCAAGGCTGTCGCCGATGCGGTCTTTGCCGACGAGGAGCGTCGCCGCGCCCTCAACGCGCTGGTCCACGCGGCTGTCTTCGCCGATATCATCCGCTGGCGCAACCGGCACTCCGGACACGCGCGGCTGTTCGTGGAGTCGGCGATTCTCTACACGTCCGACTTGTGGCACATGGTCGACGACGCGTGGATTGTGGAGGCGGACGAGGAGACGCGCATTGCACGCGTGATGCTGCGCTCTCACATGACGGGTCAGTCGGTGCCGCTCTCGCCGGACGACATCCGCGCGCGTATGGCCGCGCAAGCGTTCTCGCCGGACGACTTCCCTCTCCCCTACTCCATCATCGTCAACGACTCGGTCACGCCGCTGCTGCCGCAGGTGCTCGCGCTCCTCGACGCGTAACCCCCAACCGCTTGCCGCCCGGATTTTTCTCCGGGCGTTTTTTTTCTATATATCAGCGCATTACAACAAAGAAGATGCCGCAATCTCTTCCCCGTTCCGGGGTAGGGTTTGCGGCATCAGTGCAGAATTATATAACATTCAACCGTATAATTTTGGAGAGCCGGTTGGACTCATATATCTTGTGGCTCTGCGGGCCAAAGATGTCTGCGGTGTGTGTTATGTTCAGGCTTTGACTGCTTCTTTGGCCTCGACGCTGACGCGGGCTGAGGCAAAGACGTTGTAGTCGATGGCGTTGGTGATGTAGCGGACGGCGCGAACACCTTTCTTGGAGCGGCCGTGGCGACCTACTTCGGGAGCGTAGGCGGCGATGGCACCGAGGCCGGGGAGGATGGCGAGGACGAGGCCGGAGTAGCTGTAGACTTCGGGAACGCCGCTCTTGAGCATCTCGCGGCGGATGCGGTCGGCGTCGCCGTGGAGGGCGGCGATGGTGGTGAGGGGCGCTGAGTTCTCGCCGTCAAAGACGATTTCTTTGGTAACGGGGTTGACGCCGTCGGCGGCGATTGTGGCACCGAGGGTGGCGAGTTCGGTGGTGGTGACGGTCAGGGCGCCGAGTTTGGCGTAGGTGTCGAGGACGGTGGCGGTGTTGTCGTAGAGTTCGTAGTTTGCGTCTGCAAATTTGTTTTCGACGTTGGCGGCGATGTTGGCGGCTGCGTTGGCCTGGTAGAGTTTGTCGTTGAGGACGGGTTCGTTGCCGAGCATGGACACGAGCATGTTCATGATGACGTCATACTTGCCGTCGGCGTCATTCTGGGGTTCTACGGCACTGATGGCACGCACGGTGTGGGGGCATACGCCCACGTTCTCATCATTGATTTTGGCGTTCTCGGTTTTGCCGGCCTTTTTTACGAGTTCTTTGACGCTGTTCTGCTGGAGCAGTACGGCGTGTACGGGCACGGTGGCAATGTTGCCGAGGGCGGCACGTACGTTGGTGTCGCCTTTTTCGATGATGCGGCCGTCGGTGAGGACGATGGTCACTCCGTAGTTTTTGGCGTCGCTATAGGCGGCGAGGCGTTTGTCTACGGCACCTTTTTCGAGGTTTTTGTATTCTTCATAAGCGCCTTCGACGGCCTTCTTCAAATCGTTGTATGAGATTTTGCGTTCCATAGTAGTGTGTATTTGTTTTATGTGGTTGTTGTTTGTTGTCTTTGTTGTTTCTATTGCTTATAACAATGCGGGGGGCGCTATTGTTTACGGCGGGGGCTCTGTTTTGGGCTATTTTGGGCGGTTTTGGGGTGTGTTGAAAATTTTTTTCGGGGGTGGGTATTGTTTTTTCGGCGGAAATGTGTTACATTTGTAAACTCAATTTCGGTTTGTTAACTGATTGTTTACATTCTCCTCTCTCTTTGGTTATGGCTGTCTTTAGGAAGTTTCTGGTGTTGGCTCTGTGTTTCGCCGCTGTTTCGGTAGCGGTAACGTCCTGTAGTTCAACGCGTAATAGCAGCCGTCAGCAGCCTGCGATCGTCGGCCCGGAACAGCCCTCTTCATCGTTGCCTGAGCGTCCTGCGCGGGGTTCGGTGGCGGAGGCGCTGGTTTCGGAGGCGGTGTCGTGGCTGGGTACGCCTTATGTGTGGGCGGGTAATTCAAAGGAGGGTGTCGACTGTTCGGGGTTTGTGATGGCTGTCTACCGCGATGCGGCCGGAATCAGTCTGCCGCGTACTACGCGCGATATGAGCAAGCACTGCAACCGGGTGAAATCGGACAAGCGCGAGATCGGCGACCTGCTGTTTTTCTCTTCGAAGCGCTCAGGCGGCGATGTGGCGCATGTGGGTATGTACATCGGCAACAATATGATGATTCACTCGTCGTCGTCACGCGGCGTGGTGAAGGACGACTTGAGCAAGAAGTACTATCGCGAGCATTTTCTGAGCGTTGGCCGTCCTCCTCAGCTTGCTGACGGTGCTAACAAGGCTCGCTCCGACAAGCAGTTAGCGAAAAAGGAGGACTCCAATAAGCGCGACAAAAAGGACAAGGACAAGGCCTCCAAGAAAAAGGAGGACAAGAAGAAAGATAAGAAAAAAGACGAGAAAAAGGATAAGGCCTCAAAGAAGAAGGACAAGAAGCACCGCGACAAGGACACTGCCGTCTCGTCCGGTTCTCAAACTCCTGTCACTGAGCAGATTCTCTCTGCTTCGGGTATCGCGGTCGCCACAGCCGTCACGTCTTCGGCCGCCGACTCTGCCGCGTCCGCGGCTCCTGCCCGTCCCAATCCGCGCGACCGCAAGCCGGCCCGCCGTCACAACACTGCTCCGGCCGTTGCAGCTACGCCCGCTCCTGTCGCCGACCCCGCTCCCGTTGCCGCCCTTGAACCCGCTCCGGCCGTCGAACCCGCTCCCGAGCCCTCTCCCGCTCCAATAGCAGAGCCCAAGCCCACTCCCGCCCCGGCTCCGAAAGCAGAGCCCGCTCCAAAAGCAGAGCCCACACCGGCTCCCGCTCCTAAAGCAGAGCCGGCCAAACCCACTCCGGCTACCATCGTCAAAAACGCCTTTAACCGTTTCTCTAAATAAATTCCCGGTCGCCGGCGCAATACCCGGCGTCACGTTACGGCAAGCCCCCGGCAGCACGGTTGTGTGCGTGTCGGGGGCTTGGTCGTTTACGTTACTAAATTACGCTCACTCTCCGAGGTCGGTGAGGCCGAAGAAGTTGATGGCGTAGGGTGTCATGTACGAGACGAGTTCGTAGGGGTAGAACGGGATGTCGATGATGCCCTGGGCATAGCTGGCCACTTCGTAGGGCTGGTAGCTGAAGACGATTTCGCCCTCGGAGGAGATGTAGAAGTTGTTGTCGCAGGGGAGGTCGGTGATGGTGGTGGTACCGATTTTGTCGGCCATACTCTCGGCCTGCTCGGAGATGCGCGCGGGCAGTTCTTTGAGGCCTTCGGGCGTGAAGAGTTTGTCGAGGGTGAGGATGGTGCCCCCGTTGTCAAAGGCATAGTTCACATATTCGCGGGCGTACATGCCGTGGGCGGCTCCGGCCATGTAACCTTCTGAGCTGATGCAATATACGAGCAACTGCGGCGTGAGGTTGGCGACATATCCGGTCACCAGGTCATAGCTGGAGGCGTCCTTGGTATAATGGTCGCTGAGTTTCTCGGGCTTGTATTCCATGGCTGTGGACATGGTGTCGAGCCATGCTTTCACGGCCTCGGGAGCGGGCATATTCTTGATTTGCAAGGCCTTGTAGATGATGGAGTCACGCAGGGCGGTGACGTCGCAGCCGCCGAGGGCTTTGGGCATCATCAGCGACACTGTGTCGGTGTACACGAGGTCGGAGTCCTGCTGGAAGTCTTTGGCGGAACCGGTGAGGCGGTATGTGGCGGCGCCGGTGAGTTCTTCGAAGACGTAGTCGTGGCTTTCTTCGGTTTTTTCTGCGCACGATGCAACCACACTTGCGGCAAGCAGGGCCACGGCGGCGCCTGCTATCATTTTGCCGAAATTTCTGTGTTTCATAATCTCTGAGTGTTTATAAGGTATTTGTTTTTTGTTTCTGCTTATGACGGTCGTCCGTCATAGATGTCGTCCACCGGTCTTTATTTCTTCTCCGGCTCGAGCGATTTGTAGACTTCGCTGAAGAGGCGCGCGCGGATGTTGCTGCGGTTGAAGATGGGGGTGGTGCGCGTGGGGTTCACGCGGTTGGTGAGGAAGATGAAGATGAGTTCGTTCTTGGGGTCCACCCAGAAGACGGTGCCGGTGAAACCGAGGTGGCCGTAGACTGAGGCGTCGGCTTCGTCGCAGGTGGGCGAATAGCGCAGGTTCTTCACGTCGGGTTTGTCAAAGCCGAGGCCGCGGCGGCATGTGGGGCTCTTGTCGGTGGTGAACAGGCGCACTGTCTCTTCGGAGAGGATGCGTTTGTCGCCGTAGACGCCGCCGTTGAGCCACATCTGGCACATCTTGGCCAGGTCGGTGGCACTGCCGAAGAGGCCGGCATTGCCCTGGACGCCGCCGGAGAAGTTGGCGGTCTCGTCGTGGACGAAGCCGGTGAGGGTCTGTTTGCGCAGGTAGGTGTCGGTCTCGGTGGGCGCGATGTTGAAGGTGTTGCCGAAGGTTTCGGCGGGGCGGTAGGCGATGGTTTTGGCGCCGAGGGGAATCCAGATGTTGTCACGCACCCAGTCGCGGTGGTTTTTGCCGGTGATGTGCTGTTCGGCGTCCATGAGCAGGCAGAAGTTCAGGCACGAGTAGTTGTAGTTCTTGTTCTTGCGCAGGGGTGTGCGGTAGATGTATGCCTGGATGGTGTCGTAGGTCTGCGGACCCACCCAGATGCCGCGTGCGGCTTCAACGGGGAAGGCCTCGGTGCGGTGGTCCGAGGTGATGTCGCGGCGCAGGCGGCCGTCCTTGTGGCCGTAGGCGCCCTGCTGGATGAGGATGGGGTGGTTCTTGTCGGGACGCGAGGTGATGAGTTCGCCGGTGTATGTGGCGGGGTCGATCATGGTCTTGAACATGTTCAGCGAGGCGGGCATACCCGACTCGTGGTAGAGGAGCTGGCGGATGGTGATGTCCTCTTTGTCAGTGCCTTTGAGGCCGGGGATGTAGGTGGAGGCGGGTTTGTCGAGGTCTATCATGCCGCGGTCGTAGGCGAGCATGATGCCGGGGAGTGTGCCGAGGGCCTTGGACACGGAGGCAAGGTCGTAGATGGTGTTCTCGTTGACGGGGGCACCGCTTTTGGTGAGGCGGCCGTAGTTGGCGTTGTGGACGATGTCGCCGCCGCGGGCCACGAGAACCTGGGCTCCGGGCATACCGCCTTGCTTGATGAGGTCGTTGACCATCGAGTCGATGCGGGCGGTGAGGGCGGGATTCATGCCTTTCATGGCCGGGGTGGCCTGGCCGAGGCGGGTGCGGCGCATCTTGATGCCGTCGCCGGCATTGCCGAGGTTTTTGACGGTGACGGGCATGGTGCCGGCAACGGGGATGGCGCCGAAGACGGCTTCGGCGGCGGCGCGTCCGCATTCTTTGAGGTTGTCATGGGCGACGATGAGCGCACCGGTCGAGGCGGGGAAGGGGCCGTAGGAGGAGGCGGTGTAGGGCGTGGCCATGAACACGTCGACGACACCGGGGATGCCGCGCAGCTGGCTGAAGGCCTGGGTGTATTTCTTCTTGCGGGCGCCCCAGACGGCGACTATCACGCGCGAGGCTTTCTTGATTTTGGCGAGTTGTCCGGCGGGGATGGTGCCGTCGCCGGCCATGGGATAGACCTGCACGTTGTCGCTGTAGCGGCGGCATACTTCGGCGAAGGGGTCGTTGGCGGGAGCGCCGAGGGTGACGACGGCGATGGAGCCTTCGGTGTTGAGGGGCAGCACGTTTTTGTTGTTGCGCAGCACGGTCACGGCTTCGCGGGCGAGGTTGGCGACGAGGGCTTTGGCCTGCTCGGTGTTGTAGACGGAGGCCTTGTCGGTGGCGACGGGCGCCTTGTCGCCCATGAGCATGTATTTGTAGGCGAGGACGCGTTTGACGCGTTCGGCTATTGCTTTTTTGTTGAGTTTACCCTCTTCGAGGGCCTTCATGACGGCGTTGAGGTCGGAGGCGGCGGTGGCGGGAGCGAGGAGCACGTCGGCACCGGCACGCAGGGCGGCCACGCAGACGTTGGTGCCGTCTGTGGTGCGCGCGCCTTCCATACCGAGGGCGTCGGTGTATATCAAGCCTTTGAAATCCAGCTTCGTGCGCAGTATCTCATAGGTTTTGGGCGAGAGTGAGGTGGGTGTGCCGCTGTTGTCGATGGCGGGAACGTTGAGGTGGCCGGTCATGATGCCGCTGCCGCCGTTCTTGATGAATTCGACGAAGGGCACGAACTCGGTCTTTTCGAGTTGTTTGAGCGTGCTGTTGACGACGGGGAGAGTCTTGTGGGAGTCGGCGTTGGTGTCGCCGTGGCCGGGGAAGTGTTTGGCTACGGCCTGCACGCCGCCGTCCTCGAGGCCGCGGGTGTAGGCGGCGACGCATGCGGCAACGCGCGCGGGGTCGGAGCCGAAGGCGCGGTAGCCGATGACGGGATTGGCGGGATTGGAGTTGACGTCGGCGACGGGGGCGAAGTTGACGTAGATGCCGAGGGCGCGGCATTCGCGTGCCACTTCGCGGCCGTATTCGTAGATGGCTTTGAGGTCGTTGCCGGCGCCGAGGGCCATGTTGTTCGGGAATTTGGGCGTGTTGTCAACGCGCATGGCCAGGCCCCATTCGCCGTCGAGGGTCATGAGCACGGGCACTTTCGAGCTCTTCTGGGCCAGGTTGTTGAGGGTGGCATACTGGCTGAGGGTGCCCTCGGTGAAGAGCATGGCGCCGATGCCCTGGTTGCAGAGCCGGCGTATGGCGGCTTCGGACTTGGCGCCTTGCGTGGGCACCACTTTCACGCAGAAGAGCTGGGCCACGCGCTCTTTCTCGCTGAGGGTGTTGTAGACGGAGTCCGCCCACTTGCGGGCCTGCTCGAGGCGCGTCTGTTCGGCGTCGCGGGGCGCGGGTGCGGCTGACGGTGCCGGCTTGGCGCAGGCAGCGCACACGGCGGAGAGCACGAGGGCAGCCGTCAGTGCATATCGGTAAATCTTTTTCATCACGAAAGGTGTGGGATTGGTTGGTTTCTGTTCGGGAGGCGGTGTTCGTCCGCGGCTTTCGAGGTCAGTGCGGCGGCGTCCGTCTCACATTATATTATATATGCGGCGGCATCCGTCGCGGAGTCGTCTCCGCACGGATGCCGTCCGCGGTCTATGTTCTGTCTTTTCTGTCCAAGGGAGCGAAAGGGGTTGGCGTCACTTTGTGCGGATGCGCGCCTTGTCGGTGGTGGGGATGGGTTTCTTGGTGTAGTTCTTGCGCAGGTATTTGAGGAAGTCGGTGCTGAAGATGTTAGGCGAGACCGCAACCTTTCTGCCGCGCGTGAGGGGCTTCATGTAGTCCCCGCCGTTGGCCAAATAGTCTATGGTGGCCAGGCGATACTGTTTTTCGGGATCGACGCGTTTGCCGTTGATGGTCAGCGAGGTAACTTTCTTGGTGATGGGGTCGTAGACGACGTCGACGTCAGAGCTTACGGAAGCGGCGAGTTTCTTGCCGCCGACCATGATGTCGAAGTTGTCGATGAGGTCCTGGCCGTTGATGTTGATGACTTCGATGCGGTTGTTGAAGGGGAGCATCATGATGATTTCGCCCTCGGAGATGTCGCCTTTGGGCAGGTCGGCGCGCACGCCGCCGGTGTTGACCATACCGAGGTCAACGTCGCCGACGAGTTCGTTGCCGCGAATCTTCATGTAGTCGGCCAGGAAGTTGAGCAGGCGGTTGGAGTTCTGGGGCAGCTCGACGGGACTCGAGGTGACGCGCAGGTGCATCAGCGAGTCGACGCCGTGGCGGTAGGGTGCTATGATTTCTTCAATCTTGGGGTCGAGTTTCGAGTCGAGCGACTTGGTCACGAGCAGCTTCTTGTAGTCCTTCGAGAGGTCGTTGAGGTTGACGGTGACTTCCGAAACGGACGGACCGCCCTTGGCGTTCTGGGCGATGAGCACCATCTCGCCCTCGGCGTTGGGAGCCAGCCAGGGCTGACGCGAGTGGACGGCGTCGGGGTCGACGTTGGTGTGCGAGTGGCCGCCGAGGATGATGTCGATGTTCTTGGAGTTGGCGGCCAGGCGCAGGTCGTTGGTGTCGGTGGCATTGGGTTCGTAGCCGATGTGGGTGACGGCGATGACCACGTCGCACGAGTCGACGTTTTTCAGCCGCCAGGCGGTGGCGTTGGCGGCGTCGTAGAGGTCGACGTATTCCACGCCGTCATAGTTGCCGTCGGTGATGATGCCTTCGGGGTTGAGGTTCAGCGCCATGATGCCGAAACGTTTGCCGCCGAACTCGCGGATGGCGGTGGGGGCGAATCGTTTGGCGAAATAGGGGTCTTTGAACTTGTAGTTCGTGGCCAGCCACTGTGGTTTCTTGCTGAATTCCAGCTGTTTGCGCAGGCCTTTCATGCCGTTGTCGAACTCGTGGTTGCCGAGGATGCGGTAGTCGTAGCCCAGGGCGTCGTCGAGTTTGTTCTCGACCTCGCCTTCGTAGAGGTTGAAGAAGAGGGTGCCCTGCACGGCGTCGCCGGCGTCAATCACCAGCACGTTCTCGTGCAAGGCTTTCACGCTGTCGATGAGGGCTTTGCGGCGTGCTATGCCGCCCAGGTTCGTCTTGGCGATCGGGTCAAGCTGCGAGTGGGTGTCGTTGGTGTGGAGTAAGACCAGGGTTGTGTCTTCGCGCTCGGGAGCCGCCATGGCCACGGTGGCCGACAGCAGCAGCGCGGCAGAAGCGCTGAGGATTGATGCTTTGCTCATGTGTATTTTCTATGGTTTTTATGTTTTATGATTGCGGTGTGTGAAGGCGGGGCGGCGTGCAAAAGCGTTAAATAAAGTGAAAACAGCAGCTGTTCCCGGGTGCGTTGTCGGCGCCCTTTTCCCGCAGCGGGGAGGCCGCGGCCGGGGCATTGCTTTGCCTCGCGCGCGGGGGCGTTCTTTTTTCATCCACGAAGTTAGAAATAAAAACGCAAATCTCAAAATTAAAACACAATAAAAATTGCTTATTTTAGTTATATAATTGTAACGGCCCGCAAAAGGGCTCGCAAAAGCGGCGCCCCGGCACCCGCCGCGGCCTCCGAATCAGGCTAGCAAAGCCTCTCCCGTTGCCTCCTGTAGTTACTTCCCGACTATCCCGGGGAGCAATTTGCAGGGGCCTGTCACCACTTTTAACACCCGAGAGATTGGCCGTTTGACAAAAAGTTAGTACCTTTGTGGTCCCGTATTCTCACGGAACTGTTATACCATACACATTTATCACGCAGTAACAACCCCTGTTGACGCGCCTTTCCCCGCGCTCAGACACAGTAAACAACCACCGATGAAAAAGTATTTTGGCAAACTCGGAGCCCTGGCTCTTCTGATTCTTGCTCTCTCTTCCTGTTCAACACCCAAAGACATAACATATATGCAGGGACTGGAAAACGGCCAGACTCAGACCGTGCCCATCGAACGCCGCTTCACGGCCCAGCCCGACGACCAGCTCTCCATCGTGGTCACAAGCCGTGACCCCCGCATGGCCGATATGTTCAACCTGGCCATCTCGCAGAAAGTAATCGGATACAGCGTCGGCACCGGCTCCATCAGCCCCGCAACAGCCCACTACACGGTCAACCCCGACGGCACTATCATCTTCCCCGTCCTCGGAGCCATCAACGTCCAGGGCAAGACACGCTCAGAGATTGCAGCCGAAATCCAGAGCAAAATCCAGGCTAAAGACCTGCTCAAGGACGCCGTCGTCACCGTCGACTTCCTCTCCGCCAAAGTCGCCGTCCTCGGCGATGTAGGCAACCCCGGCGAATACCAGGTAGACCGCGACAACATCACCATTCTCCAGGCTCTTGCCAAAGCCGGCGACCTCAACATCACCGGTCTGCGCGAGAACGTCCTCGTACTCCGCCAGGAGAACGGCAAGGACGTGGCCTACCGCGTGAACCTGCTCAACACCCAGGAGCTCATGACCTCACCGGCCTACTATCTCCAGCAGAACGACGTCATCTACGTCGAGCCCAACGACACCAAAAAGCGCCAGTCGACCGCCAACGGCAACACCGTCCTGACCCCCACGTTCTGGCTCTCTGTCACCTCGGTGCTCACCACCATCGCCGTGCTCATCGTCAAGTAACCCTACACCCGTCTTCGGCCCGGGAGCCCGCAGCTTCCGGCGCCCATACCCTTCCACAGAAAACTCCACTTTGCCTATCCTTAGACCATGGCAGAAGAAAACACTGAAAAGAAAAAGAAACTCAATCAGGTGAAGATGTCCGACGTCCTCATCCTGACCCTCAAACGCTGGCCGTGGCTGCTGCTGTCGGTGGTGTTGTGCGTAGGCCTGGCCTATCTCAATATCCTCCGCACCCAGCCCGTCTTCACCCGCACGGCAACTATCCTCGTCAAAGACGACCAGAACGGCAGCTCCTATTCGAGCGGTCTCGCCGACTTCGCCGACCTCGGCATCCTCAAGACCAACAACAACGTTGTCGACGAAATCAACAAACTCACCTCCTTCGACCTCATGAAGTCGGTGGTCGAGTCGCTGAATCTGCAGACGTCCTACGGTCTCGAAGGCCGCTTCCGCGACGAGGTGCTCTACGGCAGCAATCTCCCTGTCACGGTCTCCTTCCCCTCGCTCACCGATTCCGAAGGCGCCAGCCTCAAGCTCCACATCGCCAAAAACGGAACATACACCATCTCCGACCTCAACATCGGCAAGGAGGAGAACATACCCATCCGAACGAAAGGCAAAGTCAAAGTGGGTCAGGCCGTATCCTACCCCGGCGGCGTCATCGAGGTCAAGGCCTCGCCCTTCTTCAAACGCGGCAAGAAGATGACCATCAACGTTGTGCGCATGCCTCTCAAGGCCGCCGTCAACGCCTACTCCAAACGTGTCGACATTCTGCTCAAGGATGAGAAAGGCAACACGCTCACTCTCACCGCCACTGACACATCGCCCGCCCGCGCCGAGGACGTCCTCGCCGCCGTAATCCGCCAGTATAACGACAACTGGATGAGCAAACGCGCCGAGGCCGCCGCCTCAACCCAGAAGTTCATCGCCGAACGTCTCGCCGTCCTCGAAAGCGAGCTCGGAGTCGTCGACGACAAACTCGCCGAATACCGCACCCGCAACCTCCTCCCCGACGAGGAAGCCGCCGCCGAGCTCTTCATGAAGGAGAGCCACGAGACAAACGCGAAAATCACCGAGCTCAACTCCCAGCTCCAGAACATGCGCTACATGCGCTCGTTCCTCTCCAACTCGCTCAACAAGCAGAGCTCCCTGCCCTCCGCTTCGGCTCTCCCCGGCTCCACCCTCGACGCGATGGTGCAGCAATACAACCTTGCTCTTCAGGACCGCAATCAGATTGCGTCCAACTCCTCCGACTCCAACCCCCTCGTGATGGACCGCGACCGCCAGCTGGCTGAGATGCGCACCTCCATCCAGGGTACTATCGACGCCCAGGAGCGCGCCCTCGAGACTCAGATGCGCGTGCTCACCGCCAGCCGCGAAGCCTCCACAGCCAGGGTGGCCGCCGCGCCCACTCAGGCACGCGACCTCACCACCATGGGCCGCGAGCAGAACGTGAAACAGCGCCTCTATCTATACCTCCTCCAGAAACGCGAGGAGAACGAGCTGACACAGACTTTCACCGGCACTGTCTCGGAGACTATCACTGAGCCCACCGGCGACGACAAGCCCGTCTCGCCTTCGCCCAAGAAGCTCCTGGCAATGGCCCTCTTCATGGGTCTCATGCTCCCCCTCGCCGTCAACTACACGCTCGAGCGCCTCAACACCAAAGTGCGCACCCGCAAAGATCTTGAGGATCTCCGCATCCCCATCCTCGGCGAGATTCCCCGTCAGAAGCTCGGCAAAGCCGTCGACCCGGAGTGCGCCGTCGTCGTCCAGCAGGGCAAGCGCGACCTCATCAACGAGGCTTTCCGCATGCTGCGCACCAACCTGAACTTCATCTCATCATCCCACAATTCAAGCTCGGAGGTCATCATGATCACCTCGTTCAACCCCGGCTCCGGCAAGTCTTTCATCGGCGCCAATCTCGGCATCGCGCTCGCCATCCGCGGCAAGAAGGTGATGCTCATCGACGGTGACCTGCGCCACATGTCAACGTCCATGTATGTGGGCTCGCCCCGCCGCGGTCTGGTCAACTACCTGGCCGGCGACACCGACGACCTCCACTCGCTCATGGTCTGCGACTCTATCACCAAGAACCTCTGCGTCCTCCCCGTGGGCACCACGCCTCCCAACCCCGCAGAGCTGCTCGAGTCGCCCCGCTTCGCCGTGATGATTTCGACGCTGCGCTGGGAGTTCGACTACATCTTCATCGACTGCCCGCCCGTGGAGATGATGGCCGATGCTCAGATCATCTCCAACAACTGCGACCGCACTATTTTCGTGGTTCGCGCCGGCCTGCTCGACCGCTACATGCTCCCCGAGCTCGCCCGTCTCTACGAGGAGAAGAAAGTGCCCAACATGTCTCTCGTGATCAACGCCGTCAAGGTCGACAACTCGCGCCTCGGTGGCAAGTACGGCTACGGTTACGGCTACGGCAATTACAACGCCTACGCCGCCGACACAAAATAATCTCTGAACGTTCCCCCCATTCCCGCCGCCTGCTCACCCCGAGCGGCGGAGCGGTTAAGGGGTTCTCTTCTTTTCTGCAGCACCGCGGGATTGTCCCTGCTGCCCCACCACCATTAACCTGCGATCCCCTTTACTAACATCTCCATAACCACCCAATGAGTGAGAATTCTAATACTCCCAACGGCTTTAAGTTTCAACTGAGACGTCTCATTTCCAGGTATTTCACACGTCAGACGCTCCCTTATTGGTTAATTCTGCTGCTCGACTGCATAATTATTCTCGTGTCTGAGCTCGCCGTGATTTACGCCCTGGACGGTTCCGAGCCGTTCCGCCACTTCGGCCGCCTTATTGGAACGCTTGGCCTGTATCTCGTTCCCTATCTCATCTGTTTCAAGATTTTCCACACCTACACGGGCATCATCCGCTTCTCCTCGTTCTCCGACCTCCAGCGCATCGGCATGGCAGTCGTGCTCGGCGTGCTCCTGTGCATCAGCATCCAGGCCGTCCTCAACCCCGCCCCCGATTCGTGGCTCGTCCATGCCCGTCCCGCAATGTTCATCTTCTCCGGCATCCTGGCCGTCGCCATCATGGTCTTTGTGCGCGTCTGCGTCAAGAACCTTTATGAGATTGCCGCCGGTCAGGAACGCAACGTGCGCGTCTTCATCTACGGCGTGCGCAACGGCGGCGTGGCCCTCGCCAAAAACATCAACTCACAGCCCACTTCGCCCTACTCCATCGCCGGTTTCGTCTCCGACTGCGACGACATGGTCGACAAACGCCTGCTCAACGCCCGCGTATATCCCAACGACGAGCACCTCGTCGACGTAATGCGCCACAAAAACGTCAACACCCTCCTCGTCTCACCGCTCAAGAGCGACGTCATCCGCACCAACGAGGAAATGCTCAACCGCCTCATCGAAGGGGGTGTACATATCCTCATGATGCCCTCCGTCACCGAATGGGACGGCAAGTCGGAGATCAACTACACCCACATGCGCGAGGTCAACGTCGAAGACCTCCTCCCCCGCGCCAAAATCGAGATCGACATGACCGCCGTGGCCAACCTCCTCAGCGGCAAACGCATTCTCATCACCGGCGCCGCCGGCAGCATCGGTGCCGAAATGGTGCGCCAGATTGCCCTCTACAATCCAGCCGAGATGATTCTCGTCGACCAGGCCGAGACGCCCCTCCACGAGATTCGACTCATGATGGCCCGCGAATACTCCCCCATCAAGGCACACACCATCGTCGGAAACATCTCCGACCCCGTGCGCATGGAGCAGATTTTCAAGACCCATCGCCCCGAGTATGTCTTCCACGCCGCCGCCTACAAGCACGTGCCCATGATGGAAGACAACCCCTACGAGAGCATCGTCAACAACGTCGAGGGAACGCGCATCATCGCCGACCTCTCCGTCAAATACGGCACCAACAAGTTCGTCATGGTCTCCACCGACAAGGCCGTCAACCCCACCAACGTCATGGGCTGCTCCAAGCGCATCTGCGAAATCTACGTCCAGTCGCTCGACAAAGCCATCAAGGAAGGCCACGTCAAGGGTCACACCCGCTTCGTCACCACCCGCTTCGGCAATGTCCTCGGCTCCAACGGCTCGGTCATCCCCCTCTTCGAGCGCCAGATCAAAGAAGGCGGCCCTGTCACTGTCACCCACCCCGACATCATCCGCTTCTTCATGCTCATCCCCGAGGCCTGCAAACTCGTCCTCGAAGCCGGAACCATGGGCAACGGCGGCGAAATCTACGTCTTCGACATGGGCAATCCCGTGCGCATCGCCGACCTCGCACGCCGCATGATCAAACTCTCCGGCGCCCAGAACGTCGAAATCAAGTTCACCGGCCTCCGCGACGGCGAGAAACTCTACGAAGAAGTCCTCAACGACAAGGAAGTCACCATGCCCACCTTCCACGAGAAGATCAAGATTGCCAAGGTGCGCGAGTACGACTATGCGCGCGTCAACGAGCACATCCTCAGCCTCGTCGACCTTGCCGCCCATGCCGACGACATGGCCATCGTCGCCGCCATGAAAGCCCTCGTCCCGGAATACCGCAGCCAGCACTCCCGCTACGAAGTGCTCGACAAGCCCCAGACCTGACCCTCCCCATCCCTCTCTCCCCACACCAACCCCATCCGCGCGACCTCCTGCCCCCCGCAGGAGGTCGCCGCGTTTTATCCATACACCGCACGCCCGAAAACGGGTTTACGCGCGGGCGCGCGTTTTTAGCGGAGAAAATGATGGTTGTTTCGCGGATTTTTACTACCTTTGTATGACAATATTGTCTGAGGGACGCCTCAGTCACCGCCTTTTTGGCCTAACTGCCTGAGCACAGGGCAGTTTGCGTACGCTTTTCTTCATTTTCCACATTGAAGATTTCGCTTTTTGACCCACTCGACGTAACCTCTGTCGCGGGCGCGATGCTCCGGGCAGGGGGAAGAATTGTATTGTGCCAAGAGTGGGTATGTTTAAATTTCTATGATTCAACAAGACACTGACAATCAGAGCAGTAACAACGCGCGCGTACAGGAATTTTTCCGGTCCGCACTCGCGCTGAAACCCGCCGGCTCGCGTAGCTATTCGGCCGCGGTCACGGACTTCAGCGCCGCTCTCGTGCGCCACGCCATTGCCGCCGAGGCAGTGTCGGAGTCAGTGCTTATTGACTGGATCACAGCGCGTTGGTCGCGCGGTCGCAGTCTCAACACCTCGCTCAACTATCTGGACTGTCTGCGCAGTCTCTATGCCACGGCAGCAAAAGCCGGGCTCACCGACCGCGGCGACGCCATCGACGCCGCCTTCCGAGCGGTGCGGCCTATGTTGCGCAGCGCCATGCAGAAGGCCTCGGCCGACTCTGCCGCCGATGTGTCGGTCGTGAACAAGCTGCTGACATTCAGCCACAAAGAGCCGTCGTCAGACCCGGATGAGCGCCTCTCCGAGGACATCCTCCATCTGCTGCTGATGCACCCCACGTCAGCGCCCGATGCGCCGGCGCCGGACTCGCTGCTGACACACATTGCGCTGCTGCGTCAGGACGCCCGGCCGGAGTTCGGCGCCGACATCCTCGAGCACTACCGCTCGTCGCGACGCCGCTATGCGCTCCCCCTGCGGCAGCCCGAACTCACGCCGCGTCAACTGCACAAAGCTCTGACTGACAGGATCCGGGCAACGCTGACGGCAAACGGCATCAGCATCTTAGGCCCGACGGCATCCGTGGAGGACACCGTGGCCGCGCTGCGTCTGACGGCGGCGCTTCACCTCAACTTCCACGCCTCACGCGCCGTGAGCGCCCTGCGTTGGGCGAACGCCGCGCTGCTCCTGCCGCTACCCGTAGCCGCCGAGGCAGCGGATGAGGCCGACGCCGCGGAGGTCAACGCCGCCATCGCCGCTATGCTCGACCGCGGAGCACGCCGCTGGTATGCCCTGCGCCTGCGCCGCAACGCTGACTATGAGGACATTACGCGACGTCTTGCCGCCAACGCCTCATCCATCGCCACGCCGGAGCTATTCTACCCCTGCCGCGAGATTGCAAAGCGCATCGGCCGACGTCTCGTCTACCGCAACCAGCCGCTCATCAACGACGTGGTGTTCATGCGCAGCCGCCGCTCCGACCTGCGCGCCATCCTTGCCGCCCTCGACGACCTGGCATGGGCCTACACCACCCGCAACCCTGACGGAACGGTCGCCGCCGCCGTCATCTCGCAGGCGCAGATGGACGCTTTCCAGAACACCATCGGCATCTTCACCGAAGACATGGAGGTGTTCCCGCTGGGCACACTCACGCCCATGGAAGGTGAACCCGTGGCCGTCATCGGCGGCACGCTCATCGGCCGCCGCGGCCGCTTCGACACCACCGTCCGCGGCCCGCACGGAACCGTTCTCTACCGCCTCCTCCTCCCCGGCAACAACGGCGTGGAGTGGCGCGCAACTCTCACTCCCCGCCTCGTGCGCCAGCTGGCGCCGTCAAATCCTAACAATCAAGTAATTAACTGAACATTCAACTTCTGAAGATATGAAAATTGCAGTAGCCGGAACCGGATACGTTGGCCTCAGCATCGCCACGCTCCTTTCCCAGCATAACGACGTCACCGCCGTCGACATCATCCCCGAGAAAGTCGAACTCATCAACTCGCGCCGCTCGCCCATCCAGGACGAATACATCGAGAAATACCTGGCCGAGAAAACCCTGCGCCTCACCGCCACGCTCGACGCCGAAAAGGCATACGCCGACGCCGATTTCATCGTCATCGCCGCGCCCACCAACTACGACCCCGTCAAGAACTACTTCGACACCCACTGCATCGAGGACGTCATCGACATCGTGCTGCGCGTCAACCCCGACGCAGTGATGGTCATCAAGAGCACCATCCCCGTGGGCTACTGCCGCAGCCTCTACCTGCGCTATGCCGCCCGCGGCGTCAAACGCCTCAACATCCTCTTCTCGCCCGAGTTCCTCCGCGAGAGCAAGGCCCTCTACGACAACCTCTATCCCTCGCGCATCATCGTCGGCTATCCCAAGATTATCGACAAGCCCGAGTTCGCCGACGAGAACCGCGCCATCTGCTCGGTCACCGACACCGACTTCCTCGAGAAGAAGGCCCACGAGTTCGCCGGCCTGCTCCAGCAGGGCGCCATCAAGCAGGACATCCCCACCCTCTTCATGGGCCTGAAAGAGGCTGAGGCCGTGAAGCTCTTCGCCAACACCTACCTGGCCCTGCGCGTCAGCTACTTCAACGAGCTCGACACCTACGCCGAAGTGAAAGGCCTTGACTCAAAGGCTATTATCGAAGGCATCGGCCTCGACCCGCGCATCGGCACACACTACAACAACCCCTCGTTCGGCTACGGCGGCTACTGCCTCCCCAAGGACTCCAAGCAGCTGCTGGCCAACTACGCCGACGTGCCTCAGAACATGATGAGCGCCATCGTCGAGTCGAACCGCACCCGCAAGGACTTCATCGCCGACCAGGTGCTCAAGATGGCCGGCTACTACGACTATTACAGCTCGAACAGCTACGGCAGCGCTCAGGAGCAGAACGTGGTCATCGGCGTCTACCGCCTCACCATGAAGTCCAACTCCGACAACTTCCGCCAGTCGTCCATCCAGGGCGTCATGAAGCGCATCAAGGCCAAAGGCGCAACGGTCATCGTCTACGAGCCCACCCTCGAAAACGGCACCACCTTCTTCGGAAGCCTCGTCGTCAACGACCTCGACGAGTTCAAACGCCGCAGCCGCGCCATCCTCGCCAACCGCATGAGCCCCGAGCTCGCCGACGTCTCCGACAAAGTCTACACCCGCGACATCTTCTCGCGTGACTGAACTCATCATCCTACAAATCCATTAACCCCCTCCGCGAACATCGCTGATGAACGCAATCTACCGTATCCTGAAATTCCCCAAGGAAGTGCGTCTCGACATAGACGCCAACTGGCTCGTCATGGGCGTGCTCTGTCTGGGCATGATTCCAAACGTGCTGGCCGGCTACTCGATGTACCTGCTCTTCCTGCTCGCGCCGCTGCTGTTCAAGACCAACTACGACCTGCGCTCCGTGGTGGTGCTCCTCTTCGGCTTCCTCTACACCTTCGCCATCGTCTACCGCAACGAGGAGATGTTCATGGCCAAGTACGTCTTCCTGCTCATTTATCCCATAATCATCTTCCAGGCAGGACGTTACCTCGGAACACAACTGAAAAGCCTGCGAACGCTCACGCTGCTCATGGCCGTGCTCGCCTTCCTCATGGCGTTCCCGACCATCGTGGAAAACGTTAGGGACTATATCGCAACCGGCCAGTTTGTCAGCACTCAACGTGCCCTCGAAGTTGCGAAAGGACATGAGTCGGGCGCCACAATCTACGGCATCACGCTCTCCCTGGCGCTGGGTCTCTCCGGCGTCGTGCTACTGAGCACCCACGACCGTTTCACCGTCGCGGTGAAATTCCTGTGCGTGGGCATGGCACTCCTGGCATTGTTCTCGACGCTGCATCTGGTCAACCGCTCCGGCCTCTACATAGCCGCTTTCTCAGTGGTCATGGGCGCCGCGCTGCCGCCGTTCACCCGCAAGCGAGTGTTCTACGCCCTGCTCATCTTCGCCGTCGCATACGCCATCTTCATCATCTACCTGGAGACGACGCCGGAGATCAAGGAAGTGTTCGAACGCTACCAGTACCGCGAGGAAAACGAGAACTCCACCGCCAGCCTCGGCGGCCGCGACCGCCAGTGGCATCAGGGATGGGAGCATCTGTTCAATTACCCCATGGGAGGCGGCAACTCCATCACCTATCACGGCCGCTCAAGCTACGCCCACAATGCCTGGCTCGACTGCGGTGCTCAGGGCGGAGTCCCCGCGCTGATCATGCTCCTGATCATGACCTTCATGTACATCTGGGACTGCTTCCGCCTCCTCTTCTACAAAACCGTCAACACCTTCGGCCGCAACCTCATGCTCATGCTCGCCGCCACATTCATGGTTCAGTTCATGGTCGAGCCCATGATCGAGGCCGTCATCCAGTATTTCTGGCTGTGGCTCTTCTTCTGGAGCGCCATACACGCCTACATGGACAAACACAAAGACCAAGACGCCGAAGAATACGAGGAGGCCCGGCTTGCCAAACTCCCCGACCTCTGACCTCCTTCCGCATGGCATCAAAACCGATGAACATACTCTTCGTAGGCAAATTCTTCCCTCCCAAAGTAGAGAAGACCGTGCTGGCCGACACGCGCGGCGAGGCCGTCTTCTCCGACCACAACTTTGAGATGTCGCTGCTCTCCGGCCTGGCGGCCCAGGGGACGGATGTCTGCGTCCGAGCCGTCACCGTGCCCTACGTCTACTCCTACCCCCACAACAACCGCCGCGCCTTCATCCGCCGCGAAGTCTACACCGACGCCAACGGCGTGCCCGTCTACAGCGCCGGCTTCTGCAACATCGTGGTCATCAACCAGTTCGCGCGCCGTGCAGCCGCCCGCCGCGCCATCCTCCGCGAGCTCTCGAA